>CAIQSZ010000085.1 GCA_903874575.1 uncultured Elusimicrobia bacterium | reverse complement strand
GTTTCCCGGCGGCTCGACGGCAAGCTGGCGCTTCTGCCCACTTTCGCGGCGGCGATGGCTTTCTACTTCGCCGTGTCGCTGGTGCCGATGCTCATCGTGGTCTCGAAGGCGGTCGCGTGGATATTCTCCGCGAACCTGACGCCGGAGTTGGCGGCGTTCCTGCGCGACGTGCTCCCGCCCGAAAGCCGCCTTCGCCCCGAGGCGATCGGCGCGGCCGTCCGGGGCGGCGGCGGCTTCGGCGCGGTCAGCACCTTCATCGCCGTTTGGACGGCGGCCAACGGGCTCAACGAGATGGGGCGGGCCGTCCACTACGTCTTCTCGGACTCAAGCCGTCCTCATCCCGGAGGCTGGACGCGCCGTCTGAAGTCCTTCGGCCTGCTCGCCCTTTGGACGCTGGCCATCGCGGCGGCGGCGATTTTTTTGGTCCTGATCCCCGCGGCGGTCGGCGCGCTCTCGCGTTTCGGCGGCGGTTACGCGTTGCCGGGCTTGTTGGGCGCCTACGTGCGCTATCCGGCCGCTCTCGGTTTGATGTTCGCCGCGTTCGCCATGACCTATGCGTTCATCCCCGAACCCGCGCACCGCCCGAACTGGCGCGCGGCCGCAGGGGGAGGCGCCGTCGCGGCGGGGTGCTGGCTAGCCACCTGCGTGCTGTTCGCCTACCTTCTGCCCCGCGTCTGGGGCGTCAGTCTATTCCGCGGCGTATTGAGCTCCGCGCTGGCGACCATGGCCTGGGCCTACTGCGGCTGTTGGGGCGTGCTGATCGGCGCTTGCTGGGCCGTCGCGGCCGAGTAGAGGCGTCCCACCGACCACACCGCCGCCGAGACGGCCAGCCCCGGAAACGGCGGTTCGATGCCCAACGGAGCCGCGCCCAGGCGACGCGCCGCCGCCACCCAGCCCAGGGAGACCGCGAAGCCGGAGAGCCCCGCGGCCGCCGCCCAATCGCCGCGAACGCGCGCTCCCGGGAAGTAGACTCCGAGCATGGGCAGGAGCAGCCCCGGGATCACCGCGCTGCCGATCGCATACCATAGGTCCACGACGGACGGCACCATCCGCGCCAGCGCCAGCGACAACGCGGCGGAGACGACGAGCGCCGCGCGCACGCGGCGTTGGGACGCGGCCGCGTCGCCGGGCCGCAGGCGGTCGCCGAAATCACGGCCCAGGCTGACGGCCGCCAGCAGCGACTTCGCCTGAAGCGCCGCGAAGATGGACGCCGTCAGCCCCGCGAAGAAAAGACCGCGCGCGAAGACCGGCATGACCGCGTCGGCCAAGCGAGGGAAGGCGAGCGTCGCGGGCGAAAGCTCCGGCAGGGCGGCGCGCGCGTACAGGCCCGCCGTCGTCGTCATCAGGTCGAACAACGCCCAGAACCCGATCGAGACCAGGATGCCGTTGCGGGCCGCCCGCGGAGACTCCGCCGCCGCGCAACGCTGGTGGAACGCCGGGTCCACGATGGTCCAGACCGCGATCAGCCACCAGCCCAGGATGCGCCACGCGCTCATGCCTCCGGTCCACGACAGGTGCCCCGGAGGAAGTTTTAAGGCGAGGGCACGCGGGCCTCCAACGGCGCGCAGCGCGTAGGGCAGGACCAGAGCGAAGCCCGCGAACATTACGATCATCTGCAGGCGATTGGCCGCGACGTCCGCGCGCAGGCCGCCGCGCCACACCAGGGCCAGCGCCGCGGCCGAGGCCAGTCCCGCCGCCGTCCACAGCCCGAGCCCGCTCAGGTGGGCGAGCAAGGTTCCCGCCATCAAAATTTCGTCGGCAGGCGCGGCGAGCAGGAAGACCAGCGCGGCTCCGAGCAGCGCGGTGCGCCGCCCGTACGCGCCCTCCAAATGATCGGCGATGGTGAGTCCCGGCTCCAGGCGCACGCGTTCGGCCAGCCCCAGCGCGTACAGCGCGGCGAACGCGTAGTAGGGCAGCGCCATCACCGTCCAGTTGGCCAGTCCCGAGGTCCAGGTGAACTCGCCGACGCCCAGCACGCCGCCGTAGAAAGTCGGGACCAAGGTCGCCACGAACTGCGGCATGGTCAGCGCGCGCGAGGCGAGGACGTAGTCCTCGAGCCCGTCTTTGCGTCGCGCGAACGCGCCCAGGCCGACGGCGGCCGACAAGAACGCGGCGACGAGGACGAGATCGAGCATCGGACGCGTATTCTAGCACGCGGTCCCGGCGGCTCCGCCCCGACGCTTGCTAAATTTTATAAATCTTGTTAAAACGAGCAATGGCTAAAATCGTCATCGCGGATGTTGATGAGACGACGGTTGCGAGTCTGACGCAGGTTCTCGGGAAGTCCGGCCACGAAGTCGTAACGGCCGACGACGCTTATACGGCGGCGAGCGTCGCTCATGCCCACCAGGCCGCCCTAGTCGTGGTCTATCATCAGATCCCGTCCGGCGGCAGTCTTAAGGCGATCGAGTGGATGCGCGCGAAATCCGGCACCAGGAAGACGCCCATCATCGTCCTATTTGCGGCTTCGGCGCCCCCCGTCGGCGTCGCGGAGGACGCCCTCATCCGGCTTCTCGAGAAACCGGTCGATCTCGGGAAGTTCCGAGAGTTGCTGGACGAGTTCGTCGAACCCTCGGGTCCTTCGTCCGGGCCCTCCGATGAGGGCGATTTCGGGAGGTCCTTGCCCCCTCTAGGGCACAGGCCTCCGCCTCCGTTGCCGATGGACATGGGGGCTCCCTCGGATGACGACCTGCCGCCCGGCGAGACGATCAGCCTGGATCTCTAGCCGCCGAAGAGTCTTCGGGCCGGTCAGCGCAGGCTCTTGATGATGTCGGCCACGAGTTCTCGCGAGACGTCGCCCATGAGCGTGTAGTAGCGCGCGCCGGAGCCCCACTCGATGAGCTTGCCCGCGCGGGAGGCCCGCAGGGGTCCGGGCAAGGCGGCGGAGGCGGGCGCGATGATCCCGCCTTTCGGCAGGCGTACCTTGCGGTCGGTTTGGAAGATCGAGAGGACCGTCAGCCCGTCGGTGTAGCGGGCGTGGCGCACGTGGCTCTTGCCCACGGGGAAGACATCGCCGCTTTCGAAAACGAAACCGCCGGGCAGCTTTTCGGGGAGGACCGCGGCGTCGCCCGTCGCTTTGGCGAATTGCTCGCGGTTCAAGAACGCGGGCGCCAAGCCGCGCGCCTCGATGACGCCGCCGGTGGATTCGTCGATTTGGAACAGCGCGGGGTCCATTTTCCGTCCGGCTTCGAAGGAGACGAACTGGGCGGAACTGGCGAAGCGGCGTTTGGGAAAAAAGCGGCGCGAGCGCAAAACGACCTTCGTTTCGGCGTCGATCCACAGCGTCTGCCAGACCTTACCGTCGGTCTTCGGCTTCATGGTCAGGCGCCAGGCCGCGCGGCCGGCGACCTTCTCCGCGGTGCTGACGGTGAGCTCGTAGTTCGAGGACAGGATGTCGCGCTCCAACTCGCGGGGGAGCACTTTCTCATAGCTTCTCACCGCGTTGCCCACCACCGTCTTACCCGCGCGCAGCAGGCGCACGGTCTCCACGTCGCCGTCGCTGACGGACACGCGCGTGACCGTCCCGTCGGGGGCGAGGAACTCGCGCCGGATAAGGTCCGGAGGCATGACGAATACGCGCATTTCTTCGGTGCGCTCCTGCCTGCCGAACCACTGGGTGACGAGCACGCGACCTTGGTACGGGATCGCGGGCTCGGCGAGGACGGCGTCGAGCAGGGCGGCGGGCGAGGGCGTCTCGACGGCGAGCGCCGGAACGCAGGCGCCCGCGGCGAACATGACGCCGGCGAGGGCGCTACTCCAGTTCCGCATCCGGCGCGTCCGAGTACATCGCGGTCAGCTGGTCGGAATACGCGGACGCGACCAGGTCCTGCTCGGGAACGAGAGCTTCGGCGCTGTAGCGCGCATGCGCGGCGAGCAGGGGCTCCAAAGGGAGCTCGTCGGCGGCGCGGGCGCCGCTCATCCAAAGGCCGACGGCCAGGGCCGCCGCCGCGGTCGCGCCGACCGGAATCCAAAACGAGGGCTTGGCGGGCGTCTTCCACCACGGCGTTCCGGAGACGAAGCGGCGTTCAAGCGAGAGCGCGAGTTCGGCGGGCATGGTCTTGCGGGTGGACGTCGAAAGGACCCGCTTCATGTGGCGCAGGGCGGCCCATTCGCGGCCGCAGGCGGCGCAGGCGACCAGATGGGCGTCGACGCGGGCGCGGTCCTCGGAGGCAATTTCGCCGTCCAGGAAGGCCGTTATTTCGGCTCCTTCGATGTGATCGGTCATGACGTCTTGCCTCCGCTCTTTTCGAGCTCCTCGTACGTCTTGCGTAACAACACCCGGCCCTGGTGTATCCGCGACCGAACCGTCCCGATCGGGACCGCCATGACCTGGGCGATTTCCTCGTACGACATGCCCTCGATGTCGCACAACGCGACCGCCGAGCGGTACGCCAACGGCAAGCGCGCGAGCGCTTTCTGAAGTATATCCACGCTTTCCCGCTTGACCAGCTCATCCGCGGGCGCAGGCTCGTCTCCGGGAAGGAGATCGGCCCAGCCCGCGTCCTCCACCGGCGCCGGAGCATCGAGCGAGACGGTGCGGGTGTGCGAATGCCGCCGCATCGAATCAAGGAACACGTTGTTCAGGATGCGCAAAAGCCAGGAGTCGAACGGCCGACTCGGGTCGTACGAACCGCCGTGTTCCAAGGCCCTTGAGAATGCTTCCTGCACCAGGTCCCTCGCATCCGGCTCGTTTCCGGACAAGCGATAGGCGAAGTTGTACGCCTTGTCGCCCGTCCGCGCGATCAACTCGGCGAACGTTTGAGCGTCCATCTTCTCCATATGTATTACGGTCGAGGAGGGCCGGAGTTCGGGCCTTCGACGCGCAAGCGACGACGGGTTCGGGCCCGCCGGTGCGCCAGGGCGATCAATATCTCGACGAGGCGGCCCGTGGGAACCCCGGACTCGCGCCAGAGGCGCGGGTACATGCTGATCGGAGTGAAGCCGGGCAGGGTATTCGGCTCGTTGAAGTAGACGGCCCCGGTACGCTTGTGAATGAAGAAGTCCACGCGCGCCAGTCCGTACAGGTCGAGCGCTCGGAAGGCCGACAGGGCCAGCGCGCGCACGCGCTCCGCCACGGGGGGCGGGACGGGCGCTGGGATCAGGACTCGCGCGCCGTCGGGGTCGAGGTACTTGGCCCGGTAGTCGTAGAACTCGGCGTTGGGCTCGATCTCGGCGACGATCGAGGCTTTGAGGGCGTAGCGGTCGCCGGCCTCCGCCCACGGATCGCCGAGCACCGCGGTCTCGATCTCGCGGGCCGGGATCCCTTTCTCGACGAGGGCTTTATCGTCGTAGCGTAGGGCTTCGCGCAGGGCGGCGGCGATCCCCGAGGGGTCTTGGACCTTCACGACGCCGACCGAGGAGCCCATGCGCGCGGGCTTTATGAATACCGGATAGCCGAGCCGGCGCGCCGCGACGGAGGCCTCTTGGGCCGTGCGCGCGACGGCCCAAGGGACTTGCGGCAGGCCCGCTTGGTCGGCGATGCGCTTCGTCGCCTCCTTGTCCATGCCCGCCGCCGAACCCAGGACGCCGCAACCGACGTACGGCACGCGCGCCAGCTCAAGCATGCCTTGGAGGGTGCCGTCCTCGCCCATCGGGCCGTGGAGCACGGGGAAGACGCAATCCTTTTCGCGCAGGCTCGTCAGCAGAGACCACGGGTCGAGGCGCTTGCCGCCCGCGCGCACGCGGCGCGCCGCGGCGGGCGAGGAGTGGAGGGAGGCGGGTTCCTCGGCGAGGAGGTTGCGGGGGCGGACCTCCATCCAGGAACCGTCTACGCCCAGGTGGATGAGGCGGACGCGAAAACGGCGAGAATCGAGGCTGGAGACGACGCACTGGGCCGAGACCATCGAGACCAGCCGCTCCGCGGAGCGGCCCCCGCACAAGACGACCACGGTGTCGCGCTCGCGGCGTAACGCGCGTTTCATGCCCTGGGTGGAGATGCCAGCGCCTTGGCGACCTTGACGGCGAGTTGGGCGAAGTTCAAGGGCTTGAGGATGTAGTCGTCGGCGCCGGCCGTGAAGGCTTCGTCGATTTCTTTGGTGACGCTGGCTCCGGTGCACATGAGGACCTTGATCTTGGCGGTTTTCGCGTTGTGCCGCATCACTTGGACGACTTCGATGCCGCTTATGCCCGGCATATTGCGGTCGACGATGGCGAGTTCGATCTCCTTCGAGCGAAGGATTTCGAACGCCTGCTTGCCGTTCGCCGCGAGATGAAATTCATGGCCGTCGGCGGACAAGACTTCCTTGATGAGGTCGCGGATCGACTCCTCGTCGTCGACGATCAATATGCGCGCCATGGTTCGCCTCTCGGGTATTCTCGAATCAAACGGTCAGGTGGGGTCGTCCTGCAGGAGCTGCAGGACCTTCTTGACGAACACGTTTTTCTCGAACGGCTTGAGCAGCACTTCCTGGGCGCCGGCGTCGCGCGCGCGTTGGAGGGCGTCGGAGTAGCCGGTCAGCACCATGACGGGCACGCGCTCGGCGTCGGGCAGGTGGCGCAGGCGCTCGATGACCTCGAAGCCGTCCATGCCCGGCATCATCACGTCCAGGATCACCAGGTTGGGGGTCTCATCCTTTATTTTTTCGAGCGCTTCGAAGCCGGAGCGCGCGGTCGAGATCGACAGGTTGCGGCTGACGCTGGACAAGAACAGCATCAGGACCTCCACGAGGTCGGGGTTGTCCTCGACGATCAGAACGGTCTTCTTGCGCAGAACCTCGGAGTTCTCGACGACGGTGGGCGCCGCGTCCGGCGCGCAGAGCAGAATCTCCAGGTGGGCGGTCGCGCCGCTGCCGGCTCCCTGGCTCTCAAGCCAGATGCGGCCGCCGTGCTGCTCGACGATCTCTTTCGACAGCGGCAGGCCCAGGCCCAGGCCCGGGTATTCGCGGGTCGGACCTTGGTTCGCGGCGAAGAACCGTTCGAAGACGTGGGGCATCAGCTCCGGCGGGACGCCGGGGCCTTGGTCGGAGACCGAGAGCTTGGCCTTGTCTCCCGCGGCGGCGAGTTCGATGCGCAAGGCGCCGCCGGGCGGAGAGAACTTGGCCGCGTTGGAGAGGATGTTGTCGATGACGTCGCCGATCTTGCCCTCCTCGGCGAGGACCCATAGGGGCGCGGAGACCAAATCGGAGGAGACGGCCAGTTTCTTACGGCGGAATTCCTTGCCCGCGCGCTCGATCTGCGCGGCGAGCACCGCCCTGAGGTCGACGGGCTTGAGCAACATCGGCTTGTGGCCCTCGCGGACCTCGCGGATGCGCAGGATGTTGTTGAGGGTGAGCATCAGGCCCTCGGCGCGCTCGATGATCGCGGTCAGGGCCTTCTGCTGATGTTCGCTGAGAGAGCCCAGGCTGCCGTCGCGCATCGTGTTCGCGTAGCCGATGACCACGGTCAGCGGGGTGCGCAGTTCGTGCGAGACGTTGGCGATGAACTCGTTCTTCATCTGATTGACCTGGCGCAGTTCCATGTTCTGGTTGACCAGGTTGCGAATCTCGATGACCCGGCGCAACAGTTGTCCCAGGTCGGCGGCGCGCAGGTCCTTGTGCGTCAGGTAGTCCATCGCGCCCTTTTTCATGGCGGAAACGGCGACCTGCTCGGAGCCGGCGGCGGTCGTCATCACGACGGCCGTCTTCGGATGGTGTTGTCGGATCTTGTCGAGGATATCGAGCCCGTCGGTCGGAGGCAGGCGGTAATCGAGGAAGACGAGATCGAAAATCCCGTCCCGGAGCTTCTTGAGCGCCTCGTCGCCTTCCGCGGCCACGTCCACGGACAGGTTCGAGTGCGGGATATTCTCCAATCGGGACTTCAGGATCGTGCGGTTGTCCGCTTCGTCGTCGACCACGAGGATCGAAAAGGGATGTTCCACGGAGTTCGCCATTGCGTTCGAATTGTAGCAGACGCACCCTGCGGCGTCCAGTCCAGTCATCTTTCCTTGATAAGATAAGTTGATTCACTTTCAGGTAAAAGCTATCCTACCCCTCCTCATGTCTAACTCGACCCTCGTCCATCCCGACATCGTGAAGGTCCTTCTTTCCGAAGAGGCCCTTCTTGCCCGCATCCGTGAACTGGGCGCCCAGATCACCCGCGATTACGCCGGCCGCAAGTTGCTGGTTGTCGGGGTTCTCAAAGGCAGCCTGATCGTCATGGCCGACCTTCTGCGCGCCATCGGGCCGGGAGTCGATGTCCATGTGGATTTCGTCGCCGTGTCCTCCTATGCGGGGGCCGCCTCGACCGGGACCGTTCGCATCCTCCTCGATTTGCGCGAGAGCCCGGAGGGCCGCGACGTCCTCATCGTCGAAGACATCGTCGATACCGGACTGACGCTCACGGCTCTTACCGAAACTCTCCGGGCGCATAAACCGGCCTCCATCGAGGTCTGCACGCTTCTCGACAAGACGGACTGTCGGCAGACTCCGTTTTCCCCTAAGTACACGGGTTTCAAGATACCCAACGAGTTCGTCGTCGGTTTCGGCCTCGATTACGAGGAGCGCTACCGGCAGCTTCCCTATATCGGAATTTTGAGGGTCTCCTGATGGACAACAAAAATCTGAAGCAAATGGCGATGTGGGGCTTCGGCCTCTTGATGCTGTTGTTTCTATTCAACAGCGTGAAGAGCACCGTTCCCTTGGAGAAGGAGATCCCTTATTCCGAGTTCAAGACGCATCTGCGCGACGGCGCCATCACGGAGGTGCGCGTGCGTCCCGACCTTCTGCGCGGCGCCTACCACGACGAGAAGGGCGGTCTGCAGGCTTTCCGCACGCTCCCGCTCAACGACCCCAACCTGGTCACCGAACTCGAGGGCCACAAAGTCTCAAACTTCCAGGGCGAACCGGACCGTTCCTGGATGTCGGGACTCCTGCTCAACGTCGGCGGGATATTGTTGTTCTTCGTCCTCTGGTGGTTTTTCGTCATCCGCCAGGTCCAGGTGGGCGGCAAGCAGGCGCTTTCTTTCGGCCGTTCGAAAGCCAAGATGGTGGACGAGAAAAAGAAGAAGACCACCTTCGCCGACGTCGCCGGCTGCGACGAGTCGAAGGAGGAGCTCGGAGAGATCGTCGAGTTCTTGAAGCATCCGGAGAAGTTCCAAAAGTTGGGCGGCAAGATGCCTCGCGGCGTCCTGCTCTTCGGCTCTCCCGGAACGGGCAAGACCTTGCTGGCGCGCGCGGTCGCGGGCGAGGCGGGAGTGCCGTTCTTCTCCGCGTCGGCTTCCGAATTCGTCGAGATGTTCGTCGGCGTCGGAGCCTCGCGCGTGCGCGATCTCTTCGAGCAAGCCAAGAAGGCCGCCCCGGCCGTGATCTTCATCGACGAGTTGGACGCCGTGGGCCGCCACCGCTTCGCGGGCGTCGGGGGCGGGCACGACGAGCGCGAACAGACCTTGAACCAGCTTCTGGTCGAGTTGGACGGTTTCGAGCAGAACCAAGGCATCATCCTGATAGCGGCGACGAACCGTCCCGACGTCATCGACCCGGCGCTCCTGCGTCCGGGCCGCTTCGACCGACAGATCCGCGTGCCGCTTCCCGACCTCAGGGGCCGCGAGGACATCCTCAAGGTCCACGCGCGCATCGTGAAGATGTCCCCCGATGTGGATCTTGCGGTGGTCGCGCGGCGCACTCCGGGCTTCGCGGGGGCGGACCTGGCCAACGTGATCAACGAGGCCGCCCTCCTCGCTTCGCGCAAGGACAAGGAAGGGGTCGAACTCTCCGATCTGGAAGAGGCGATCGAGCGCGTGATCTCGGGGCCTCAGCGGAAAGTCAAGTTGATGTCCGAAAAGGAACGCAAGATCATCGCCTATCACGAGTCCGGGCACACTCTGGTCGCCAAGCTTCTGCCCGGGAGCGACCCCGTGCACAAGGTTTCCATCATCTCGCGCGGCATGGCCCTGGGCTACACCCTGCAGTTGCCGATCGACGACAAATACCTGACTTCCCGCGTCGACATCCTCAACCGGCTTGCCATCCTCTTCGGCGGGCGCGCGGCCGAGGAGGCCGCTTTCAATGAGGTTTGGACCGGAGCTTCCGACGACATATCCAAGGCTACGGCCTACGCCACCCGCATGGTGACGGAGTTCGGCATGAGCGACAAGGTCGGCCCTCTTTCCCTCAGAAAGCCCGACCAGGAGGTCTTCCTGGGCCGCGGCATCAGCGATCAGAACATGTACTCCGAGCGGACGGCGCAGCTCGTCGACGAAGAGGTCAAGCGCCTTGTCACCGAGGCGCAGGCCAAGGCGCGCGAACTGCTGGCCGCCGACCGGAAGGCTTTGGACGCGCTCGCGGCGAAGTTGCTCGACCGCGAGGTCCTGAACGGCGAGGAGATCGATGCGATCCTGCGGGATGCGCGCGCCTGAGGCCCCGCCGCCGCCCCTTCGTTTTCGCGCCCCCGCGCTTATGGGGGTCGTGAACGCGACGCCCGATTCGTTCTTTTCCGGCGGACGCACGCCGTCCGCGGGGGCGGCCGTCGAGCGGGCGCTCATGCTCGTCGAAGCGGGCGCCGACATCCTGGATATCGGCGGCCGGTCGACCCGTCCCGGCTCCGAGCCCGTGGCGCTCGAGGTCGAGCGCGCGCGCGTCATTCCCGTGATCACGGCTCTGGCCAAAAAGGTGAAGGTTCCGATCTCCGTGGACACCGACAAGTCGGAGATCGCGGCCGAGGCGCTGGACGCCGGCGCGCGCATCATCAACGACGTCTCGGCCCTGCGGGCGGATCGGCGGATGCCCCTGATCGCGGCGCGCGCGGAGCGCGTGGTGCTCATGCACATGCAAGGCCTCGATCCGAGATCCATGCAGGCCGACCCGCGCTACGATGACGTCGTCGGCGAGGTCAAATCATTCCTGATCGAGCGCCTTGAGGCGTTCATCGCCGCGGGCGGCGACCGCGCGCGCGTCTGGGTGGATCCCGGCGTCGGCTTCGGCAAGACGCTGGAACATAATCTGGCGCTGATCAAACACGTCGGTGAGCTGGCCGAGGTCGCGCCCGTTCTGTTGGGCGTGTCGCGCAAGTCCTTCTTCGGCGGGATACGTCCCGACGGCGGTCCTGAAGACCGGCTTCCCGGTTCGCTGGCGCTGGCGGCCTGGGCCGGCTTCGCCGGCGTTGCCGCCCTGCGCGTGCACGACGTCGCCGAGACCCGGAGCGCGTTCGACGCGCTCTCGGCCGTCGCGGAGGCGCGATGAGCGAAAAACTTTTCGGCACCGACGGCGTGCGCGGCATCCCGGGGCGCGAGCCTCTGACGCCTCTCACCATAGAGAAGATCGCCTTCCACGCGGCGCGCGCGCTTCTGCGCGGCCGGAAGGCGCGGACCGCAGGCGCGCGCATAGCGTTGGGACGCGACACGCGCGGCTCCGGTCCGGCGTTGGCCCGGTCCCTGGCGCGCGGCTTCGCGGCGGCCGGGGTCGAGACGCTGGATCTGGGAGTGATTCCGACGCCCGGCGTGTCGTACCTCGTGCCGCGCGTCGGCGCTTTCGCGGGCGTCGTCGTCTCGGCCAGCCACAACCCCGCGGAGTACAACGGCATCAAGTTCTTCGACGCGCTCGGCTTTAAGATGGGGCCCGGGCTTGAGGCCGAGAGCGAGCGCGCGCTGCGCTCCGACCGGTTTCCGCCCCAGCCACGTGGTTCGGCGGCGCCGACGGATGGGAGCGCCCACCGCGCGCTGTACGTCGACTTTCTGCGCAGCGCCTTTCCGGCGACGCTGGACCTGACGGGGGTGCGCCTGGTCGTGGACTGCGCCAACGGCGCCGCGGCCGACATCGCGCCGGCCCTGCTGGCCGGCTTCGGCGCGGACGTCATCGCCGTCGGCGTGAAGCCGAACGGCCGCAACATCAACAAGGGCTGCGGCGCGCTCGCCGCCGACAATATGGGCCGGGAGGTCCGCCGCCGCCGCGCCGACGCCGGCGTGGCGTTCGACGGCGACGCCGACCGCGCTCTGGTCTGCGACGAGCGCGGCGGACTCCTCGACGGCGACATGGTGATCGGGACGGCCGCGGCGCGTCTGCTCGCGCGCGGGGGTCTCCACGGCGGCAAGGTCGCGCTGACGGTGATGTCGAACTTCGGCTTGATCAAGTTCTTGGACTCGAAGGGCATCGGCGTGGTGACGACGCCGGTGGGCGACCGCCACGTGACGGAGGCCATCGAGCGCGAGGGCCTGAGCCTGGGCGGCGAGAACTCCGGGCACGTGGTGTTTCGCGACTTCGCGCCCACGGGCGACGGCGTGCTGACCGCCCTGCAGACTCTGGCGGCCTGGCGCGAATCGGGCAAACCGATGAGCGCGCTGCGCCGCCTCTACGCGCCCACCCCGCAGACCCTTCTGGCGTTGCGCGTGAGCGCCAAGCCCGCGCTTGAGAGGCTCAAGAAGACCCGGCGCGAGATCGCGGGCGTCGCGAAGGCGCTTTCGGGACGCGGGCGGATCTACGTGCGCTACTCGGGCACCGAGCCCGCCCTGCGCGTGCTCGTCGAAGGCCCGAGCCGGCCCGAGAACGCGCGCTTCGCCGCGGCCGTCGGCCGCGCCTATTTCGCCGAGACGGGACAGACCTTGGAGGATCAACCATGAAGGAACAGCGCATCAAGCTCGGAGTCAACATCGACCACGTCGCCACTCTGCGGCAGGCGCGCAAGGACATAGATCCCGACCCCGTCGCCGCGGCCCAGGTCGCCCGTCAGTCGGGCGCCGACATCATCGTCTGCCACTTGCGGCGCGACCGCCGCCACATACAGGACGACGACCTGATGAAGCTCTGCCGCCTCAAGGGCGAGACGCACGTGGAATTGGCCGACGACGCGGGAATGGTCTCGACCGTCCTGCGCGCCAAGCCCGCTTCGGTCTGCTTGGTCCCGGAAAGGCTCGGGGAGATTTCCACCGAGGGAGGGCTCGACGTGGTCCGCAACTTCAAGAGCCTCGAGAAGACGAC
>CAIQSZ010000084.1 GCA_903874575.1 uncultured Elusimicrobia bacterium | reverse complement strand
CCGCGTCGTGTCGGTGGCCCCCGCCGCCGAGCGCGCCGATTACGCGAGGGTGGAGGCGGTCGTCGACGTCCTGGATTCGAATGGATTCGCGCTGAAGCCGAACCTCACCGTGGATGCGGCCATCGTCACGCGTCATCTCAAAAATGTCCTGTCGATCCCGCTGCGCGCGGTCTCCCGCCAGCGGGACCAGGATTTCGTCTGGATGATCGGCGGATTGGGACGAGTGACGCGCAGGAACGTTCAATTGGGCGAGGGCAACGAGGACCGTATCGAGATTCGTTCCGGCCTTGGCGAGGGTGACGTTGTCCTTCTTGCCCGCTGACGCTTCCGCCGTGATGGAACTGCGCGACGTCACGAAGGTCTTCGTCGCGGGAGACTCCAGGATATCGGCTTTGGACCGCGTGTCGCTGCGCGTCGAGAGGGGGCAGTTCGTCGCCATCCTGGGCCGATCCGGGTCGGGGAAATCGACGCTCCTGTCGATCCTCGGTTGTTTGGATTCTCCGACTTCCGGCGAGGTATTCCTTTCCGGAATCAAGGTCTCGGGTATGTCCGAAAGCGAATTGGCGCGCGTTCGCAACCGGCGCATCGGCTTCGTCTTCCAGAATTTCCAGTTGCTTCCCTACTACGACGCGCTCGCCAACGTCGAGATGCCGTTGCTGTACGCGGACGTCGTCGACGCTCCGGCGCGAGCGGCGCGGCTTTTGCGCAAGGTCGGATTAGGGGATCGGATGCGCCATCTGCCGAGCCAGCTTTCGGGGGGGCAGCGCCAGCGCGCGGCCATCGCGCGCGCTTTGGCCAACGATCCTCAGCTGCTGCTCGCCGATGAACCGACCGGGAACCTGGACACGCGCACGGGCCAGGAAGTGATGGGGTTGTTTCGCGAACTGCACGCCTCGGGATCGACGATAGTACTCGTCACGCACGATCCTCAGATCGCGGCCGCCGCCCAGCGCGTGATCACTCTCAGCGACGGCGCGGTCGTCGGTGATCGGGGCGCGCTCGGGGCGGGAGGCTCGGCGTGAGGTTGCGTGAATGCGCGCGCATCGCGCGGAAGAATCTGTCGGCCAATAAGACGCGTTCCCTGCTGTCGGTCCTGGGGCTTATCATCGGCATCGCGTCGTCCACCGTCGTCGCGGCGATCAGCAACGGACTGCGGCTTGCGGTGCTGGAGAGTCTTTCGTCGCTCGGTACCAACGTGTTGACGATCTACCCGAACGTCGATCCGAGCCGCAACCGCGTCGGCGTGATCGATCTCGAGGGCCTCGCGCGGGTCTCCCGATTGCCGTTCGTGGAGGCGGCTTTCCCTTTGCTGACGTTCAGCGCCGAAGCGCGCGGCGACTTGGGCGGCGTCCAGGTAAACGCCGTCGGCGTGCTCCCTCGCTATTTGGAAGTGTACCGCATCCCTTTTGTTGGGGGGCGCTCCTTCGTGGACCAGGACGTCCGTCTCAGATCTCGCGTGTGCCTTCTCAATCAGGACCTTGCCCGGCGTCTGTACGGTACGTCCGACCCGCTGGGCAGGCTTCTGCGTTTCGGCAAGTCGCTTTATACCGTCGTGGGCCTGGTGCGGGAGCCGAATGTCCCGCTCAGCCTTGGACGCCAAGTGGAAAGCCTGTACATCCCGCTCGATACGCTGCGGAGGCAGGAAGAGGGGCTCAATACCTCCAACGGCGGGGCGGAGGTTTGGGTGCGCAAGGACTATGCCGGCGACCCGAAAGACGACATCCTGTCCGCGATCTCCGGCGATCCCTCGAAAAAATCGGCGTATTTGATCGTCGATCCCAAGGCCCTGATTGATGAAGCTCAAAAGACCTCGCGCAAGCTTGAACTGTCCATGCTGGCGCTGGCGGGCATCTCCCTGATCGTCGGCGGCGTCGGCATCATGAACGTGATGCTGATTTCGGTCGCCGAACGCACTCGGGAGGTTGGATTGCGTAAGGCCGTAGGCGCGACCCCGCGCGATATCCTGACGCAGTTTCTCATCGAGGTGATGGCCCTCAGCGCCGTCGGCGGCTGCGGAGGCGTCGTTCTCGGCGGGGCGGTCGTGCGGCTGGCGCCAGAGTTCGGCGCCGGCGATGTGCCCATGGCGGTCATGCCTTCGGCGGTGTGCTGCGCGGTGGCCTTCTCGGTCCTGGTGGGCGTCGTCTTCGGACTTTACCCGGCCTACAAAGCCGCGGCTTTGTCGCCGCTCGAAGCTCTTCGATATGATTAGTTCGGCGAGTTGCCGAATATTTACTACATTATTACCAAGGCGAGATTGAAGGTTCCGATTGGGGAACATATAGTACCGACGTCCGTTTCCGTTGGTTCCATTAATAGGGGGGGTGGCATGACTGATAACAAGAGGACGGTCAAGGGCGCGCGGCTCGCCGGACTGGTCGTCGCGGTGTTGGGAGGGCTTGCGGTGGTTTCCTTCGCGAAGAGTCTGACCGTGTATAACACGAACAACACGACCAAGCAGTTGAGCGGGTCGGATTGCATTTCCGCCAATTGCAAGAGCTTCACGGTCGCATCCCACGGCACTTCGACCCAGCAGGTCGTCGAGCCGAGTTCGGGCACGGCGACTTTGATCGCTCGGTTCGCGCTTTCCAGTAGCACTTCCGTGGTGGTGGCGTCGTGTTCGAGTTCTTTTTCGGTGGCGACATCGTCTTTCGCGCTCGTGAACGTCAATTCGTCCTCCAACACCTATAACTGCGCCGTGCAGGTCTACTGACCTTCGACGGCGTCGCGCGGAGGTCGTGGGATCAAAGAGCCGGAGGCGGCCGAAAGGCCGTCTCCGCTTTTTTCCGGGCTGGGCCCTTCGTAGGGACGCCCAAGCGGAGAAATGCTAAAATAGCTCTGCGTGAGCGAAGATCTCAAGGTTCTAGTCACCGGCGGGCTCGGGTTCATCGGTTCCAATTTCATTCGCCACGCGCTGAAGGCGCGGCCATCGTGGTCCATCGTAAACGTGGACCTGCGGACCTACGCCGGCAACCCGGCCAACGTCGCGGATCTGCCGAAGTCCCGGCACCGCTGGGTGAAGGCGGACATCCGCGACCCGAAGGCCGTCGGCCGCGCGATGAAGGGCTGCGCATTGGTCGTCCATTTCGCGGCGGAGACGCATGTCGACAGGTCGATTCTCGACGCGTCGGCGTTCCTTTCGACCAACGTCATCGGCACCCAGGTCCTCCTCGACGCGGCATTGCGCCACCGGGTCCGCCGTTTCCTTCACGTTTCGACCGACGAGGTCTACGGCTCCATCCCGAAGGGGTTTTCCCGGGAGGGGGACCGGTTGGAGCCGAACAGTCCTTACGCCGCGTCCAAGGCCGCGTCCGACCTGCTGGTGCGCTCCTACTTCGTCACGCATAAGGCGCCCGTCGTCACCACGCGCGCGTCGAACAATTACGGGCCGTACCAGTATCCGGAGAAGGCTTTGCCCCTGATGATCAGCAACTTCATGGACGACCTGCCCTTCCCGCAGTACGGCGACGGCCGTCAGGTGCGCGATTGGCTGCACGTGGCCGACCACGCGCGGGCGATCATGACCGTGCTGGAGAAGGGAACCCTCGGCGAGGTGTACAACATCGGCGGCTCTTACACCTGCGAGAACCGCGAGTTGATCGCGAAGGTTCTGGCTTTGATGGGGAAGGATGCGTCCTTGGTGACGCGCGTCGAGGACCGCAAGGGCCACGATCGGCGGTACGCTCTTGACTGCGGCAAGCTCAAAAGCCTCGGCTTCAAGCATGCATACGATTTCGAGAAGGGCTTGAGCGAGACCGTCGCTTGGTACCGCGCCAACGAGCGCTGGTGGCGTCCGCTG
>CAIQSZ010000083.1 GCA_903874575.1 uncultured Elusimicrobia bacterium | reverse complement strand
GTCTCGCACCTGCGCTTCGGCCCCCGACTCATCCGGGCGCCCTACCTGGTCGAGCGCGCGAACTTCCTCGGGTGCCACCAGACGGTTTTTCTGGGACGCTACAAGATGCTGGAACTGCTGGTTCCGGGGGGAGTGTTCCTGCTGAACACCGCCGCCGGACCCGAGGAAGCTTGGGCGACCTTGCCGAAGTCGGACCAGGAGCTCATCCGCGCCCGAAAGCTCCGCTTCTTCGTGATCGACGGCTTCAAGGTCGCGCGTGAAAACGGCCTAGGCGGCCGCATCAATACCGTCATGCAGGCGTACTTCTTCGCGATTTCCGGCGTACTGCCCAAGGAGAAAGCCGTCGAGGCCATCCGGGGCTCCATTCGCAAGGCCTACGGGCGCAAATCCGAGGAGCTGGTCCAGAAGAACTTGAAGGCCGTGGACGAGAGCCTCTCCCATCTTCACGAAGTGAAGATCCCTTCGGGTCCGACGGCGTCGCTGGAAGTCGCCCCGCCCATGTCGGCGGACGCGCCGGACTTCGTGCGCGAGGTCCTGGGCAAGATCTGCGCGGGGGAGGGCGATGCGCTCGCCGTCTCCGCCATGCCCTTGGACGGCACGTATCCGACGGACACGACGCGTTATGAAAAGCGCGCCCTTGCCCAGGAGATCCCGGTTTGGGACAGCGCGCTGTGCATCCAATGCGCGAAATGCGTCATCGTTTGCCCCCACGCGGTCATCCGCCCCAAGGTTTACGCTCCCGCCCTGCTCGCCGGCGCGCCGCAGACTTTCAAATCCTGCGATCCCAAGGACCTCGAGTGGAAGGGCATGAAGTACACGCTTCAGGTGTCGCCGGACGACTGCACCGGTTGCGGCATCTGCGTGGACGTCTGCCCCGCGCGCAACAAGTCGGAGACCCGCCTCAAAGCCATCAATATGACGCCGATCGGCTCGCTGCGCGAGGCGGAACAGAAAAACTGGGATTTCTTCCTCGGGTTGCCCGAGGTCGATCGCCGCAGGCTCAAGCCCGGTTCCATCCGCTCCGAGCAGTTCCAACGCCCGCTGTTCGAGTTCTCCGGCGCGTGTTCCGGCTGCGGCGAGACGCCGTACCTTAAGTTGCTCAGCCAGTTGTACGGCGACCGACTGCTGGTGGCCAACGCGACCGGCTGTTCGTCCATCTACGGCGGCAATCTGCCCACGACGCCGTGGGCGAAGAACGCCGAAGGCCGCGGGCCGGCGTGGGCGAACTCCCTGTTCGAGGACAATGCCGAGTTCGGGCTGGGCATGCGCCTCTCGGCCGACCAGACGCACGATTCGGCGCGCCTGTTGGTGCAAGCCCTGGCCTCCCAGCTGGGAGCGGAATTCGCGGACTCCGTCCTGAACGCGTCTCAACAGGACGAGGCCGGCGTCGAAGACCAGCGCGCGCGCGTCTCGGAGCTCAAGCGCAAGCTGGCCGGACTGAAGGACGCGAAGGCGCGCCGGCTTGCGACGATCGCGGACTGGCTGGTGAGGAAGAGCGTTTGGATCGTCGGCGGCGACGGCTGGGCGTACGACATAGGCTACGGCGGCTTGGACCATGTCTTGGCCTCCGGAAGGAACGTGAAGGTCCTGGTCCTGGACACCGAGGTCTACTCGAACACCGGCGGCCAAAAGTCCAAGTCCACGCCGCGCGGCGCGGTCGCCAAGTTCAGCATGGGCGGAAACTCCGCGGGCAAGAAGGACTTGGGCCTGATGGCGATGTCGTACGGGAACGTCTATGTCGCTTCCGTCGCCCTGGGCGCGCGCGACGAGCATACGCTCAAGGCCTTCATCGAGGCCGAGGCCTACCAGGGCCCGTCGCTGATCATCGCCTACAGCCACTGCATCGCCCACGGCATCGACATGACCAAGGGCATGCAGAACCAGAAGGCCGCCGTGGAGACCGGCAAGTGGCTTTTGTACCGCTACAACCCGGCGCGCGTCGCGGCCGGAGAGCCGCCTCTCAGCCTGGACGCCAAGCCGACGAAGCTGGCTGGACTGGGCGCTTACATGGCCAGCGAGAATCGCTTCCAGATGCTTGCCAAGAGCAAGCCCGAAGAAGCGAAAGCGCTTTTCGCGTTGGCGCAGGAAGACGCTAAAGTCCGACTAGAACTCTACGAGTACCTGTCTTCGCGTCCCGCGAAGACCGCGGCGGGGGCCTGACATGGATCTGAGCACGACCTATTTGGGCCTGAAGCTGCGCACGCCGCTGGTTTGCTCGGCGAGCCCCCTGGCCGAGACGTTGGACGGTATCAAGCGGCTGGAGGACGCGGGCGCGTCGGCCGTCGTCCTGAGCTCGTTGTTCGAGGAGCAGCTTCAAAAGGACCGCGAGGAACTATTGACGCGCTTGTCCGATCATACGAACAGCTTCTCCGAGGCTCAGTCGTTTTTTCCGGCCGTCGCCGACTTCCATTGGGGACCCGAAGACTATCTGAATCACATCCGCAAAGCCAAGGAAGTCTCCCGAGTGCCGGTCATCGCCAGCCTTAACGGAACTTCTTTGGGTGGCTGGACCTCCTGCGCGCGGGACATCGAGCAGGCGGGAGCGGACGCGCTCGAACTCAATATCTATTTCATACCGACCGACCCTTCGGCGCCCGGGGAGGGCATCGAGCGCACCCATCTGGACATCTTGAAGGCCGTGAAGGCGGCGACGAAGCTCCCGGTCGCCGTGAAGTTCTCTCCGTTCTTCTCCAGCATCGCGCATATGGCCAAGCGGCTCGACGAGGCGGGCGCCGACGGCAGATCGGAAGAGCACACGTCTGAACTCCAGTCACTGGCTCAGATCGCGTATGC
>CAIQSZ010000082.1 GCA_903874575.1 uncultured Elusimicrobia bacterium | reverse complement strand
GTTGGTCGAGAGCCGCCGCCGCGTCCAGGCCGAGCGAGACGGCCGGCGCAGGGAGTACGAGGAGAAGAAGGCCCAGCTCGTGGAGACGCAGACTCAGGTCGTCGAGGCGGCGCGGCGCGCCAAGGAACTCGAGGAGAACGCGAAAGCGATGACCTCCCTGATCGACAGGCTGGGCAAGGCCGCGCGTTCGCGCAAGCCCGCGGGCGTGAAGGCGGTCCTGGACGTGCCGCGCAACTCCCTGCCGTGGCCGGCGTCGGGCCCGGTGCTCAGCGGCTTCGGCCGCGAGAAGGACAAGGAACTCGGCACTTGGACGGTGCGCCAGGGGCTGACGATCGGCACGGCGCCTCGGGCGTCCGTGACGGCGATCGCCTCCGGCCGCGTGATTTTTTCCGGTCCGTTCCGCTCCTACGGGCAGGTTCTCATCGTCGATCACGGCGGCGGCTTCTTCAGCGTCTACGGCGGCCTGGGCGACGTGCTGAAAGACAAGGGCGCCCAAATACGCGCGGGCGAGCCGATCGCGCACGCGGGCGAGGCGAAGGACGGCGGCGACGGGCGCGTGTACTTCGAGATCCGGCGCGGGACGGAAGCTTTGGACCCGGCGGCGTGGCTCGAGAAAAAATAGAGGAAACCTCATGAGAATGAAGAAAATCACGGCCGCGGTCCTGGCCGGGGCCTTGGCCGCGGCTCCCGTCTTCGCGGCGCCCGCCAAGCCCGTCCCGGACAGCACCTACGAGCAGATGAAGCTGCTGGTGGACGTGCTCGGGTACATCCAGGACAACTACGTCGATGAGGCCGAGACCCAGAAGCTGGTCTACGGCGCGGCCGAGGGCATGGTGCGCACGCTCGACCCGTTCTCCCAGTTTCTGGAGCCGGAGATGAACCGCGAGATGAAGACGGAGACCGAGGGCCAGTTCGCCGGCGTCGGCCTGCGGATCAACCTGAAGGACGATTGGCTCACCGTGCTGACTCCCATGCCCGGTTCCCCGGCCTACCGCCTAGGCCTGCTGCCCAACGACCGCATCGCGGAGATCGACGGCGCCTCGACGAAGGACATGGAGATGGACGACGCGCTCAAGCGCATGCGCGGCGCGCCCGGCACGAAGGTGAAGGTCAAGGTGTACCGCGCCCCCGCCGCGCCCTCGGCCGCGGACGCCGCGTGGAAGACGCACGAATTCGAGATCACGCGCGAATTGGTGAAGATCGACTCCGTGTTCTCGAAAAAGCTGGACGGGGGGGTCGGTTACGTCCGCATCGCCGAATTCAGCGCGAAGACCTCGGGCGATCTGTCGGACGCCTTGCGCCGCCTGACCAGGGACGGCGCCACCAGCCTGGTGCTGGACCTGCGCAACAACCCCGGAGGCTTGCTGTCGGCGGCCGTCGAGGTCTCCTCGTTGTTCTTGGGCGACGGCAAGCTGATCGTCTATACCCAGGGCCGCCGCGCCGAGAGCCGCCAGGACTTCACGGCCGGGCAGAAGGCGCCGTACGCGGCCCTGCCGCTGGTGATCCTGATCAACGGCGGGTCCGCGTCGGCCTCGGAGATCGTCTCCGGCGCCATGCAGGACCACAAGCGCGCCGTCGTCGTCGGCCAGCGCAGCTACGGCAAGGCGAGCGTGCAGTCCTTGATCCCTTTGCCCGACGGCTCGGGCCTGCGTCTCACCGTCGCGCGCTACTACACGCCGGCGGGACGCTCCATCCACCGAGACGAGAAGAACAAGACGGGCGGCATTCCGCCCGACATCGCGGTGGGCATCGCGCCGGAGACGGAGGCCAAGCTCTACGAGCAGTGGGAAATGATCTACGCCAAGGACAAGAAGCCGCAGTCCGCGGTGAAGACGGAGGACGCCGTCCGCGACGAGCAACTGGACCGCGCGGTGGAATTGCTCAAGGCCCGCGACGTGCTGGGAGTCCTCAAGACCGAGCCCGGAAAGAAGCCCCAGTGAGGGTGTTGGGCATCGAGACGTCCTGCGACGACACGTCGGCCGCCGTGGTCGAGGACGGCCGCCTGCGCTCGAACGTCGTCTCGTCCCAGACCGAGGTCCATCGGCCGTTTCGCGGCGTCGTGCCGGAACTGGCCTCGCGCGCGCACTTGGCGAACCTCATCCCCGTCATCCGGCGCGCGCTGAAGGAGGCGGGGCCGGGGCGCGTCGACGCGGTCGCCTACACGCGCGGCCCCGGACTGATGGGCCCGCTCTTGGTCGGGAAGGTCGCGGGACAGACGCTGGCGCGCCTGTACGGGGTCCCGGCCGTGGGCGTGAACCATCTGGAGGGCCACGTGCTCGCCGCCGAGCTGGAGCACCGCCTGCGCTGGCCGCTGGCGGCGTTGGTGGTCTCGGGCGGCCATACCGACCTGGTGCTGGCCAAGGCGCCCGGCCGCTACCGCGTCCTCGGACGCACGCTCGACGACGCGGCGGGCGAGGCTTACGACAAGGTCGCCCGCCTGTTCGGCTTGGGCTATCCCGGAGGGCCCGAGATCGACCGGCTCGCGTCCGAAGGCGACCCGCGCGCGGTCGCCTTTCCGCGCCCGACCACGCCGGGACGCTGGGACTTTTCGTTCTCCGGCCTCAAGACGGCGGTCCTTTATCACCTGCGCGACAACCCGGGGCCCGTGGAGGGGCGCCGGCTGGCGGACCTGTGCGCCTCGTTCCAAGAGGCCGTGGTGGAGACTTTGGTCGATAGGGCGCTCGCCGCGGCGCGCAAGTTCAAGGTCCGGGACGTGGTGCTCGGCGGCGGCGTCGCCGCGAATTCGCGCCTGCGCGCGTCGATGACGGAGCGCGGGAGGGCGCTCGGCTTGGCCGTGCGCCTGCCCTCGCGCGTCTTGTGCACCGACAACGCGGCCATGGTCGCCCACGTCGGCTGGCGCATGCTGAAGGCCGGACGCGTTCCGCGGACCGGCAAGGCCGACCCCGGCCTGGCCCTGCGCAGCTGGTCATGACCGCGGCCGCCGCCGTTTTCGCGACGGCGTTTTCGATTTATCTCTTCTGCCTGTATCCGGCGATCGCTCCGCGGGACTCCGCCGACATGGCCGCGACGGCGATGACTTTGGGCGTGGCCCATCCCCCCGGCTATCCTCTATACAGCGTCCTGGGCCGGGCCTGGCTGGAGATTTTCCCATGGGGGAACCCGGCCTACCGCCTCAACGTCCTCTCGGCCTTGGCCGGCGCCGCCGCCGTCGCCGCGCTGTTCGTCTTGGCGAGGCGGCGCGCGGGAGGACTGGGGGGCGCGGCGGCCGCGGCGCTGTGGGCGTTGTCGGCGCCGCTCTTCAAGTTCTCCCTTATGGAGGAGAAATATTCGCTTCACGCGCTCTTCGCCGTCCTGACCTTGATCCTGGCCGAGGGCGAGCGGGAGAGCGTCTTCGCCCGCGCGCGCCTCTCGGGGCTGCTGCTCGGGCTCGGGCTGGTGAATCATCAGAGCCTGCTGTTCTGGATGCCGGGTTTGCTGTGGCTTTGGCGCGCGGAGGCGGCGCGGTGCGGCGTCCGTTCGTCGCGCCTGCTCGCCGCGGCGGGGGCGCCCCTGGCCGCGGGCTTGGCGCTCTACGCGTTCTTGTGGGCGCGGCTGGGCGCGCTGGGCGCGGCGTTGGACGTCGCGCTGCGCTCGCGCTATGGACCGGGGACGTTGTTCGCGGGTTTCGCGCGTCCGCTGACCCCCGAGTCGGGCTTGGACCTGGCGCTCTACGGCCTGCGCGCATCCGCGCGGGCCGTCGGCCTGCCCGCCGCGGGCGCCGCGCTGGC
>CAIQSZ010000081.1 GCA_903874575.1 uncultured Elusimicrobia bacterium | reverse complement strand
CAGTCCCGCGGCTGGCGCCTGGTCTACGCCGACGATCGGGCGCTCGTTTACGTCAAGAAGGACGGCGTCAACGCACGGCTGGCGGAACGGTCGCCGTTCAATGTCTTGACCCCGAACCGCCTGTGGCCTTCCGCGCTGGACGGCGCGCTGGCCGTTCCTCGCCTGGCGTCGCGCGTGCTCGAGGAGCTGGACCGTTGGGCGTCCGCCGCGCCCGATTGCGCGCAGGCGCTTCTGTGGAAGTCGTACGCCCTCTCTCGGCTCAAGATGGACGACGAGGCCGACCGCCAGCTGGAACGGGCGCGCGAGCGTCCGGGCTTGGCTTGGAATCCGGAGCTGCAGGCCGTCGCGGCCTTCGTCTTGGAGTCCCGCGGCCGCGTAGACGAGGCGCGGCGCCTCTACGGCCGCGCGCAGCGCTCCGCGCGCCGCCTGGGCGACGCGGCCTTGGCCGAGGCGATCACGGAGCGGACGTGGACGCCGTCCTCCTCCGGTAGCATGGACAAACCCCGCCCGTCCTGATATACTCGGACCCGTACATGAAGAAGCGCGCCCTCGTGCTTTTCGCGGTTTTGGCGGCCGTCGTCGCGGCTTGCACCCCTCCTAAGTACGTCCGGTACCGCTCCGTCTCCGGCGATTGGGCCGCCTTCGTGCCCTGGGGCTGGAACGTGGTCGCCGACGCGGACGGCGACGGCTTTTCCCAGGCGAACTTCATCGGGCCGTTCGACTCCGATTTCTACCTGGGCGCGCCCAGCCTGAGCGTGCGCTGGTATAAGCGCTATCGCCCGCACGCCATGCGCAACGGCCAATTGGAGATGTACGCCGACGCCGATGATTTCATCGGCCAGATGCTCGATCAGGTGTACGGCAAGGACTCCGATCTCTACGGCGTCGGCCGCCTTTCCGACGGCAGCCGGATCGTCGTCGAGCGCTCGGCCATCCCGGAGGTCTCTCTGCTGGACGCGCACCTGACCGCGAAGTACTTCGCCGTCCTCTCTCCGACGCCCGCCCCGGCGGGGAACAAATGGGGCATCGAGAAAAATCCGGCGACGGGCAAGCGCTACAATGTCCGCTACCACGAGTACGCGGTCGTGCCCATGCCCAGCGGCTTCTACGTTCTCTGCTATCCGTCGACCAAGCTGGGCCACGACAAGGGCATGCAGGCGTTCAACACGCTCGTCGACACGTTCCATCCCTACAGAGACGGTCCCGGGGGCGTGAAGGTGAAGCTGCCTCCGGCGTCCGCCAAACGCTGACCCGCACGGGGGCCGCAGACGCCTATGTCGGACGCCGCAGTCCGTCGTCACCGCATGCAGACTCGCGACGTGCGCTTCGTCGTGAAGCTGCGCGCCGAGCCCGGGGCCGTGTACCTGGCCTTGACCTCCGCGCGCGAATTGACCCGCTGGTGGCTGGCGGGGGCGGAGACCGACGCGCGCAACGCCGGCCGGGTGCGCATGGTCTGGCCGCGCGTGCGACGCGCGGACGGCGGGCGTTGCTCGGACCTGGGCGAACGGGAGGGCGTGTTCGTGGACTTGGAGCCGCGAAAGAAGGTCGCCTGGCTGTTCAAGCCCGTCCGCGGAGACCGCCGGGCGCCGCCCCTGATCAGCGTCTTCATCAATGAGCGCCGCGGCGGTTGCGAGGTCGTCTTGTTGCACGCGGGCTTCAAGTCCGCGTCGTCGTGCGACGAACTGTACCGGGGCTACTCCCGGGCCTGGGAGGACGGCCTGGCCAAGCTGAAGCTCTACTTGGAGACGGGAAGGACGTGCAAGATGGAATGCATGGACTTGGAAGCCGCGCGTATTTTGACGAGGTCCCGCAAGTGAACGTGCTGACCCTTCTGCTGGCCGTGGTCGCCGGGGCGGGGTTGTCCGGCTTCGTCTTCTACCTGGTTTTCTTCTCCTCGCGCAAGAACGAGGAGGCGACCCGCTTCCAGATGCGCGAGGACTTCCGCCAATATCTGGAGCTGGCCGCGCAGCGGCTCGAGACCGAGCGCGTACGTCAGCGCGGCGAGTTGGACGAAAAGAAGGCGGCGGTCGAGAACGCGGTCTCGGGCCTGACCGAGCGCCTTAAGTCTTATGAGGCGCTGGTACGGCAGTTCGAGGCCGAGCGCGCCGTCAAGTACGGCTCCTTGGAGAAGGGTCTGCAGGACGCCGCCGCCCAGACCGCGAAGCTGGCGTCTTCCACCGAGGGCCTGCGGTCCCTGTTGGATAACTCCCGCGCCCGCGGCCAGTGGGGCGAGCGCATGGCCGACGACATCCTGCGCGCCTCGGGCCTACAGGAGGGCACGCAGTACCTCAAGAACCGCGCGCTGGACACCTCCGCCTCGCGTCCCGACTTCACCTTCCTGCTGCCCGAGGGCAAGAAGCTCAACATGGACGTGAAGTTCCCGCTGGACAACTGGCTGCGGTACTCCCATGCCGCCGGCGACGAGGAGCGCGCCAAGTTCAGGAAGGATTTCGAGCGCGACATCAAGGCGCGCATCAAGGAGGTCCAGAAGCGCGACTATGTCAGCCCCGAAGAAGGCACCTTGGACTACGTCCTGCTGTTCATCCCCAACGAGCAGGTGTACGGCTTCATCCAGGAGTCCTTCCCCGGGCTGGTCGACGAGGCGTTGTCCCAGAAGGTGGTCCTCTGTTCCCCGTTTTCGCTGTACGCGGTGCTGGGCGTGGTGCGCCAGGCTTTCGATCATTTCCACTTCACCCAGGCCGCGCAGGAAGTCCTGAAGCTGATCGAGACGTTCGCCTCGACTTACGGCACCTTCAAGACCCGCTT
>CAIQSZ010000080.1 GCA_903874575.1 uncultured Elusimicrobia bacterium | reverse complement strand
GTAGACCGCCAGCTTCAGGCTGCGGATGACCTGGATATTCGCGGTTTCCTCAAAGGGATGGCCCACCGCGGCCTGGAGCAGGCTCTGCAGTCCCTCGACGGGATGCTTGACCAAGGAGGTCTTCGCGCGGATGCCCAGCTTGCCCAGTTCCTCCTGGAGTTCTTCCAGGCGCGACAGGTCCGGCGCCTCGTGCAGGCGGCGCAGGAACGGCGCGCGCGACTTGGATAGGGCGCGCGCGACGGCCTCGTTGGCCGCCAGCATGAACTCCTCGACGAGCCGGTGACTGTCCAGACGCGCGCGCTTGCCGACGGCCACGGGCGTGCCGTCGGGCGCGCACTCGACCTTGTACTCCGGGGAGTTGAGGTCCAGCGCGCCTCGACGCATGCGCATGGCGGTCAGCGCCTTGGCCAGCGGCCCCATGCGCTTGAGCGTCGAACCGACTTCGGGACTCACGCGCTCGACCTCGGCGCCGTCCAGCACCGCCTGAACCTCTTCGTAGGTGAAGCGCCGCCGGGAGCGGATCACGGTCTCCTCGACCTTCGAGGCGCCCGCGACGCCGTCTCGATCCAATTCGATCCAGCAGGTGAGGGTCAGGCGCGGCACGTCGGGACGCAGGGAACACAGGTGGTCGGACAGCTTCGGCGGCAGCATGGGAATGACTTTGCCCGGGAGATACACGCTGGTGCCGCGCCGCGCGGCCTCCCGGTCCAGCGCGCAGTCCTTCGTCACGTAGTGAGAGACGTCCGCGATGTGCACGCCCAGGCGGAAGCGCCCGCCGGGCAGATTCTCCAGCGAGACCGCGTCGTCGAAATCCTTCGCGTCGGCGCCGTCGATGGTGAACAGCGGCAGGTCGAACAACTCGGGACGCCCCGCCCAATCCTGGGGCGCGGGATCACGCGGCAGACCTTCGGCCTGGGCCAGCGCGTCTTCGGGAAACTCGGTCGGGATGTCCTTGGAGGCGACCACGGCCGCCACGCGCACCTTGGGATCGCGCCCGTCGCCCAGGACGGCCTCGACCACGCCGCCCGCGTTGCGCTCCAAAGTCGGCCAGCGCTCAATGCGCAGGGACGCCAGCGAGCGCTCCGAAAGCGTGAGGCCCTTCGCCGCTCCGGTGACCTGGAGCGCGTCGGCGTCCGAGCCTCCCTCCGGCACCAGCGCCCAGAACTTTCCCGCGCGGCGCAGTTCCCCCACCACGACGGAGCGGGCGCGTTCCAGCACGCGCGCGATCTCGCCGGCGCGCTTGCCGCCGCGGTCGAAGAGCACGCGGGCCTCCACGCGGTCGCCGTCCAGCGCCAGCCGCAAAGTGGGCCCCTTCAGGTACACGTCCGGCTCGCCTTCACGCTCCGAGATCAGAAACGCGAAGTGTCCTCGATGCTGGATCTTTCCTTCGACGAGCTTCTCAGGTCGCGCCACGCGGCATTATGACACATCGGCCCGGCCCCAGCGCGTAGATCCAAGGACCCAACTGGAACTGGGACATAAGACGATTGCATCCATGACCGTTCGACCCATGCCGCGCAGCCCTTTCGACGCCTACACTGGACGCGCGTACGGCCGGAGCTGCAAGCCGTATCCGGGAGAAACGACATGAACTATAAAAGCTTGACGTATTTTGCGGTCGTCGCGACGCTGTTCGCGGCGCAGGCGGCGCGTGCGGCCCACGAGGGCCCGGATCCGAGGCCGGAAAGATTGACATATGAGTATCTACTTCATGATTATGAGGAAGGCCATGCACACGCGCGCGGGGACC
>CAIQSZ010000079.1 GCA_903874575.1 uncultured Elusimicrobia bacterium | reverse complement strand
CCGGTAGGAAGACGCTTGAGCGCATCTGCTATCCTATGCTGTCCCATGGCGAAGATACGTCGAAAACGTCCTGACGCGCCCGGCCGGTTCGGGCCTTTCGGGGGGCGCTTCGTGCCCGAGACCTTGGTCCAGCCCCTGCGCGAGCTCGAGGCTGCCTACGGCGCGGCGCGGCGCGACAGGGCCTTCCAGGTCCGGCTGGGGCGCGAGCTGGCGACCTACGTCGGCCGGCCGACGCCGCTGACCTTCGCCGAGCGCCTCTCCGGGGAGACGGGCCTGCGCGTTTGGCTCAAGCGCGAGGACCTCACGCACACGGGCGCGCACAAGATCAACAACACCGTCGGGCAGGTCCTGCTCGCCCTGCGCATGGGCAAGAAGCGCGTCATCGCGGAGACGGGCGCCGGGCAGCACGGCGTGGCCACGGCGGCCGCGGCCGCGCGCTTCGGCCTGCCGTGCGCGGTGTACATGGGAGTCGACGACATGGCGCGCCAGGCGCCAAACGTGGGGCGCATGAAGTTTCTCGGCGCGCGGGTGGTGCCGGTGACCTCGGGCTCTCGGACCCTCAAGGACGCGACGAGCGAGGCGATGCGCGCCTGGTCGGCGGACAGCCGCGACACCTTCTACGTGCTGGGCTCGGCCCTCGGTCCGCATCCGTATCCGACGATGGTGCGCGACTTCCAGGCCGTCATCGGACGCGAGGCGCGCGCGCAGATCCTGCGGGAGACCGGACGCCTTCCGAAAATGGTCGTCGCCTGCGTCGGCGGCGGCTCCAACTCGATCGGCATCTTCACGGCGTTCCTGAAGGATCGCGCGGTGCGTCTGGTCGGCGTCGAAGCGGGCGGCGAGGGCGTGCGCAGCGGCAAGCACGCGGCGCGTTTTTCGGGCGGCAAGCCCGGCGTCCTGCACGGGACCTACACCTATCTGCTCCAAGACGAGGACGGCCAGGTCCTGCCCACGCATTCGATCTCGGCGGGGCTGGACTATCCGGCCGTCGGCCCGGAGCACGCCGAGCTGCGGCGCACCGGCCGCGCTCATTACGCGTCGGCCACCGACGACGAGGCCCTGCGCGCCGCGCGCGAGCTGGGGCGGCTGGAGGGCATCCTGCCCGCGCTCGAGAGTGCGCACGCGGTCGCCTACGTCCTGCGGGAACGGCGAGGGATCGGCAAGGGCGCCGTCGTCGTCGTGAACCTGTCGGGGCGCGGGGACAAGGACCTCGCGGCCTTGCTTCGATGAGCGGCTCCTTGGCCGCCGTCCTTGCCGCGCGCCGCGCCCGCGGCCGGGCGGGCTTCGTGCCGTTCCTGGTCGCCGGCGACCCGTCGGCCGAGGCGACGGTGAAGGCGGCCAAGGCCTTGGCCGACGCGGGCGCGGACATCTTGGAGCTCGGGGTGCCGTTCTCCGATCCCGTGGCCGACGGCCCCGTGATCCAGGCCGCCGGACAGCGCGCCCTGGCCAAGGGCATGAGCCTGACGGGCGCCGCGCGCCTGATCGTCGCGATGCGCCGCGCCGGCGTGGACGCGCCCGTGATCCTGTTCACCTATCTGAACCCGGTCCTGCGCCTGGGCCCGGCCGCGTTCGCGCGGCTGTGCGCCCGCTCGGGCGCGGCGGCGGCGCTGATCGTCGACCTTCCCGCCGAGGATTGCGGCGCGATGTCGAAGGCGCTGCGCGCGCGGGGCGTCGAGCTGGTTCTGCTGGCCTCTCCGACCACGACCGACGCGCGCCTGCGCGACATCGGACGCGCTTCGGGCTCCGTCGTGTATTACGTGAGCCGCGAGGGCGTGACCGGCGTGCGCGCGGGCTTAGCCTCCGGCTTGGCCGAGAGGCTCAAGCGCGTGCGCGCGCTCGTCGGCAAGCCTCTGTTGGT
>CAIQSZ010000078.1 GCA_903874575.1 uncultured Elusimicrobia bacterium | reverse complement strand
GGCGAGCGCGAATACGTTGTCGGCGTAGCGGACGTTGAGCGCCTTGTAGTCTTTTTGGAGCATCTCGTATTCGCTCAGGCCCACGCGCGCGTAGGCGACGGTCATGATGCGCTCGTAGCGCATCTTCCAGATGTTCTCCCAACCCCAATGGGCCGCGAAGGCGGCCAGCAAAAGCCCCGCGGCGAAACGGTAGACGCGGCGCCGCGCGTTCCCGAGAGGGCGGTCCGAGAACACCAAACTGCCGACGGGAAGGTCGTGCAGCGCGCGGCCTTCGCCGTCGAAAAGCGCCCACAGGAACCCCGCGATGAAGAACTGGCTGAAGAAGTAGCCGCCCGCTCGGACCATGGCGCGCGCCAAGCCGAGGGGTTCGCCCTCCGGACCGGTCACGCGCAAGCCGAACAGCCCCTTGCCGACGCTGGCCCGCCCCTCGCTTGAAAAATACGCCTGGTAGCAGACGAACAGGGCGGCCGCCAGCAGTCCCGCCGTGCCCGACTTCTGATTGGCCCAAAGCGGAAGATCCGGAGCGGTCGCCTTCAGCAGCAACGCCCACCCCGCGACGAACAGCGCGACGTCCACGCCGAACGCGAGCGCCCTCTCGGCGAAGTCCGCCCGGCGCAGCCCGCTTTGATTATTTTGCATCCTTCTTCACCACTTTTCCCGCCTTGGACGTCAACTCGCCGTACAAGCCGCGTACGCAGAGATTATCGATGTTTTCCACGGTCGGATCGACCGGAGGCTTCTCCGGCGAAGGCCACAGAGCTTCGCGGCAAAGGTCCATCGAGGTTTTGCTTTTCTTCGGCTTCGACGACGGCTTCCTACTATCCGCTCCCCAAAACCGATCGAAATACGCCAAATCGATTTTATCGCCATCGGGTGGAGTCGTGTACTTCCCGCGCAATGTCGTGAGCGACGCATCAATGCCTTCCACGTACGCCTGAAGCATCAATCGCTCGGCTTCCTCCATCATGGTTTTCTGCTGCCGGCCCACGTCATCATCTGTTGGGGATAATGCCACAGCAGCCTTATAGGCGGTCTCGATGGATTTACCACATCCGGCGGCCTCCACTTGAGCGGCATCTCTAGCCCCCGATACCCGCAACAATTCGTCGCAACGAATTTGCTGCGCGGCCTTCGCTTGTTGCGCCAGTCGGGTAATTTCCTGTCGGTGGAGCGCCGCTTGCGCGGCGGAGGCCGCCGCTCCCTCCTGTGCCTTTGATAAGTAACTTGCCATATGCTGATTCGGATCCCCAAGCCACGACACAGGTGTCGCCTTAATTATTACGTCCAGGGCCTTTTCCGCAGCAGGGACGGCCTCGGGGGCGGCAGGAGCGGAAGGGGAGCCCTGCCCAAGCAGAGCTTGAATCACACCCAAAGTCTTTGCGCGGAAACCGCTCCCTTTAATGATCTCACTGACAACCCCTGGTGCGACGACGCTATCGATATAAGCACTGTCTGCTAGCTTCGCGGCGTCGACTTTCGTAGCTACAAACTTTTTCCCGCCCTTGTAATAGTAAAATTTCCCATTTTCGACCCCCACCTTCCCGGCAGCCGCGATCATTTGGTCCCGCTGCCTCTGAGCCGTTATTACCTGCGGCTGGTGAAGCCATTTCCTCGCCTTCTCATCACCATCTTTTTCTCTTTCAATCTGAGCATCGAACAACGCATCCAGCCCATGGAAGTCGGGGTCTGCCTTCAATTTCGCTAAGACGGCGGCCGCTATATCAGTTTTTGGTTCTTGCGATGTTTTCGACGGCGGGGCCGCGGCCGCGGAATCCCGAGGTTGTTCCGGAGCCGGATGCGCCGGGGTCCCGGACGGCGACGGCTTGAACGCCGTGAGTACAACGTCTACGGCGTGCAACCGCAAGGCGATGAGGTTTCGCAGGCCGTAGTCCAGGCTCGACAGCGCCGCCGTCCCGTGCTCCTCGGTGTCGCTGGCACTCACTATGAGAGGATCGGTAATATAGTGAAGCGCCAATTGATATTTCGTACTCTCATCGTTAGGTGCTGGTGGAAGAGGCCGCTCAACCGACGATCCCGGCGAGAAGTCAACCGTTACTCCCTTCACGCCCGCCTTCCGCATTATCTCATTAACACTGGAAAGCCTCTTCAGTTCATCGGACATGGCTATCACTGCCCGCTGATAGGCAGTATTAAGTTTCCCGATTTTCCCTGCATTGAGCAATTTCTTGGGGTTGTCAGCGGCCAACGCGGGAGCGACGGTATAGGCCATCTCGTCCGTTAGCCACTGAGCGCACTGGCCGGAGTCCTTGAGCGCCGCGAAAGACTCCCCCGAGTTATTCTTGGTAACGACGCCGGAATCTACCGCGGCTTTTACAACGGCATCGGCCTCGTCAAGAACGTCGAGGGCAAACGTATCGACTTTAAAATATACCTCATCGAGAGCCGAAAGGATGCGCACCTGCTGATCGAGGTCGTCTTCAGTCCACGCATTCATGATTTCATGGTTGCGCCAGTCAAACGAATCGGCCCTGCCCCAACTACCCTTGATTCTGCGAACGATATAATTCTTCAACGCTTTGTCGCATGGGAAACTATCAGTAGCTGTTGTAATCACCCCGCGACCCGCCTCCCCTGACGCTGCTGGCACTACGAATTGGTTAGGCTTATTATTTTTGATCGCCTCTTGGACGCTTTCCAGTTGTACGCAGCGTCGGGCAGGACCGGTGTTGCCGCCGGCGACGGCGTTCGAACTTAGGGCGGCCGCGAGGGCCAGGAGGGTCGGCAGATGGGTCTTCATGGCGTTCTCCACGCCGACCCCATGGCCGAGACGAGACGGACTCGGCGGCGGCCGCGAGACTCGGGGGTCGGCCTTGCTTTCGGAGGATAACCCCGACCCCTTGAGTTGTCAAGAGCCCGGCGCGCGGCGCGGATGCGCGGCGGCTACTCCTCGTCGGCGCCGCTCTTGACGCGCGGGGGGCGGCCGGCGGCCAGCCAGCCAAGGTAGGCCTCGATGAACGGGTCCAGTTCGCCGTCCATCACGTTCTGGATTTGGGAGGTCTGGTGGCCGGTGCGCAGGTCCTTGACCATCTGGTAGGGCATGAAGACGTAGGAGCGGATCTGGTGGCCCCAGGCGATGTCGCCCATCTCGCCGTAGTGCTTCTCCATGCCGGAGCGCTTCTTGTCCAGCTCGATCTGGTACAGCTTGGCCTTGAGCATGCGCAGGGCGTTCATGCGGTTCTGCATCTGCGAGCGCTCGGTCTGGCAGGCGACCACCAGGCCGGAGGGCTTGTGGCGGATGCGGACCGCGGTCTCGACCTTATTCACGTTCTGGCCGCCCGCGCCGCCGGAACGGAAGGTCTCCAGCTCCAGGTCGGAGTCCTTGACCTCGATCTCGATGTCGTCCTCGATGTCGGGAAGCACGTCGAGGGAGGCGAAGCTGGTGTGGCGGCGCTTGTTGGCGTCGAACGGGGAGATGCGGACCAGGCGGTGCACGCCCATCTCGCCCTTGAGCATGCCGTAGGCGTTGGGACCGCGCACGAACGCCTCCAGGCTCTTGATGCCCGCGCCGTCGCCCTTTTGAAGGTCGGCGACCGCCACCTCGTAGCCGTGCTGCTCCGCCCAGCGCTGGAACATGCGCCACAGCATGTCGGCCCAGTCGCAGGCCTCCAGGCCGCCCGCGCCGGCGTGCACGGAGATGATCGCGTCGTCCTTGTCGAACTCGCCGGACAGCTTGAGGCGCATGTCCATCGCGCGCAGGAGCTTCTCCACGCCCGCCAGCCCGGCCTCGATCTCCTTGAGCTCGCCCTCGTCCTTCATCTCCAAGGCCAGCTCGAGGTGCGCCTTCAAGTCGCCCAAGGCGCGCTCGGCCTTTGCGTACTCGCCGAGCGACTTCTTCAGATCGTTGAGCTCCTTCGACTTCCGCTTCGCCTTCACGGAGTCCGCCCAAAAAGAAGGGTCCCCCGCCTCGGCCTCGCGCGCCTCGGCCTCCTTGCGCAGTTTCGGGAGGTCCATCAGCTTCGCGACCTTGGCGAGCAAGACGCGCATCCCTTCGATCCTACGGGCGACTTCCTCGAACATGCGTCTATTCTAGGAAATCCGGTCCGCGAACAGGCGCAGGGTCGCGGCGTGAAGGCGCGCGGCGTCCTCGGGCGCGGGGCCGTAGCCTCCGCCGAGGACGACGGCGACGGGAACGCGCGCGGCGCGGCAAGCTCGACGGACGGCGGCGTCGCGATCGAGGACGCCGCGCTCGGTCAGGCGAAGCCCTCCCAACTGATCCCTCTCCCATACGTCGACGCCCGCCTGATAGACGACGAGGTCCGGCCTGAAGTCCGACACCGCGCGCAGGCCCCGGCGGAGCAGGCCGGCGTACTCGGCGTCGCCGGTCCCGGCCTTCAATTCGACGTCAAGCGAGCTTCTTTCCTTCGTCGGAGGATAAAGATCGCCTTGATGCATGGAGAAGGTGAACACGTCGGGGTCGCCGGAAAAAATGGACGCGGTCCCGTCGCCTTGATGCACGTCGAGGTCGACGACGGCGGCGCGGCGGATCGCGCCCTCGGCGCGCAGCTTCAGCACGGCGACGGCGATGTCGTTGAGGGCGCAATAGCCTCCGCCGCGGCCGCCAAACGCGTGATGGGCGCCGCCGCCGCAGTGCAGGCCGACGCCGGTTTCTAGGGCGTGCCGCGCGGCGAGCACGGTGCCGCCGACGGCAAGGCGATGCGCCAGGGATATCTCGGGGGAGAACGGAAGCCCGAGACGCTCCAGGTCGGAGGCATCGAGGGCCGAGGCCAAGACCTTGTCCGTCCAGACGGGATCGTGGGCGAGGAGGATGTCTTCGCGCGACGGCTCCGCGGGCGCGATCAAGCCGACGAACGGGGACAAGGCCTCGGCGGTCAGGGCGAATTTTCGGGCGTCGAAGGGATGCGCGCCGTAGTCGACGGCGTACTTGGGCGAGAAGACGACGCGCGGCCTCATGCGCGCGGGAGCGCGCGGCGCAGGAGGAGCAGGGCGGTCAGGCCCAGGCAGAGGGCTCCCAGCCAGTCGCCGTGACGGGTGAAGAAGGAGCGCCGGGGGAAAGGGTCGGCCAGGGGGATCACGGCGTCCAAGCGGCCGCGCGCGCCCAGCGGGAGTTCGGCGACGGCGAAGCCCCAGGGATCGATGACGGCGGAGACGCCGGTGTTGCCGGAACGGACCATCCAGACGCGGTTTTCGATGGCGCGCAAGGAGTTGACCG
>CAIQSZ010000077.1 GCA_903874575.1 uncultured Elusimicrobia bacterium | reverse complement strand
GTAGGCCCCGCCGGGCGCCGGAGCGGCCCGGCGCACGACGCGGCGCGGGTCCGCCGGGTCGACCGCGACGAGATGCCCGCCCCAATCCGCGATCCAAAGGGAGGTCCCGTCGAAGGCGAGCGCCGAGGGCTCGGCCGTCGCGACGGGAGACACGGAGACGGCGGTGAAGCGCCAGGCGGAGGCGGCGCGCCAAGCGGGCCCCGCGCACGCCCAAAGGACGCCCGCGACGGCCAGCCCGACGACCCAGCGGCGGAGGGCCGCGGCCTCGGCCCTGCGGCGCAGGGCCTGCTCGACGGCGCTGCCGCGCGCCGCCTCCTCGGAGCTGCCGCGATCGAAGGCCTCGATCAGCTCGGACATCTTCTCGGCGTTGCGCGCGGTCGCGCGGATCTTGCCGGAGAGGTCCTCGGTCAGGACGAGATGGGCCTGCTCCTTGGCCTGCAGCTCGGCGTGCCAGGCCTCGCGCTCGCGGCGAAGGTCCTCCTCCCACTTCGCAAGCTCGCCGCGGCGGGACTCCCAGGACGAGCGCTCCCGGTCCCAGAGCTCCTTCCACTGGGCGCGCTCCTCCTCCCATATTTTCGAAAGCTCGTCGACGTGCGCGCGCAGTTCCTCGACGTTCTTGACCGCGGCCTCGCGTTCGCCGTGGGCGCGTTCGCGTTCCTTGCGTTCCAGGAGCAGTTCGGCCAGCGTCTTCTCCAGCGCGTTCTTGGCCTCGGCCAAGCCCGCCTCGGCGGCGCGCAAGGCTTTCTCCGCGGCGCCCGCGTCCTTCTCGCGGCGCGCGGCCTGGTCCTGGAGCCCCTCGAGGTCGAGAAGGTACTGCCGCTCGCGGGACTCCCAGCGCTGCTGCGACGAGCGCGCGCGGGTCGTCTCGGCGGCGAGGCGCTCGCGCAGGGCCTGCAGGGTCTCTTCGAGCGTCCGGCGCTCCTCGGCGTGGCGGTCCTGCGCCAGCGCGAGGGCCTTGGCGGCGGTCTCGACCTTCTGCTTGGCGTCGAGCGCTTCAACCATCATGCGCTCGTCCTCGTTCTCGGCGCGGGCGCGGTATGAGGCCAGCTCCGTCTCCGCGCTCTCCAGGCGCGCGCGGAGCACGCGGACGGCCTCGTCGCGCGCGTCCATGGTCTGGCGCCAGGAGGCCTCGGACTGCCGTTGCTGGCGCTTGAGCAGGGCCACCGTCTCCCAGGCGACCTCCGCGCCGACCGTCCCCCCCGTCGGGAGCGTCGCGGGGACGTGGGACGCCGACGTCGGCTCCGCGGAGGTGGAGCCGACGCGCGCCCAAAGCCTGTCGATCTCGCGGCTCAAGTCGTCGGGAGTGAGATCCGCCACGAGAGGCAGTGTAGCCGCGCCGCGCGGCGAGATGTTGACGGAATTGTTAACGGAGCGGGGACGCACCGGCACAGCGTAAAGACGAACGGCCCGGGCCGAAAGGGCCGCAAGGCCCGCGGGAGCCTGGGTCCGAAGACCCCTTCACCGCGACTGCTGGAGACGGCGCAGCTCTTGGCTGGCCTCGCTCAGATCGACCCCGGCATCCTTATACTCCACCATCAGGCGCCGCAGGCGCTCGAGCAGGGAGGCGTCGGGCGCGCCCTCGAGCTTGAACTTCCGGTACGCGGCCCACTCCTCGCCGAAAAGCTCGGCCCGGGTCTTGGCCGCGTTGCGGGCGTGCTCGCCTTCCAGGCGCTGGAAGGCGTCCACGGCCTTCTTGTGGCGCGCCTCGACGTCCTGGAGCCTGCGCCGCGCCTGCTCTTCGGAGGCGGTCTTTCCCGCCAGCTCGGAACGCAGCGAGGCGATGGCGTCGCGCAGACGGCCGATCTCCTCGGACAGCGCCTGCTGACGCACGGCGCTGGCCTCGAGCGACTTCCCGAGCTTGTCGCGCTCGCGCATCTCGCCGGCGAGCAGGCGTTCGTACTCCGCCTCCGGGTCGGAACGGCCGAACCGGATCGAGACCGTGAGCGCGTGCCCGAACTGCTTCTTGCCGGACAACGGCACCGTCATCGCGTAGTCGAACCGCCCGCCGCCCAGCTTCCAGCCCGCGCCCCAATGCCAGGTGCGGGACAAGTCGCCCAGCGAAAGGCCCGAACGCGCGGCGAAGGAGCCCCGGCGCGCGGTCGGCCACCAGCGCTCGAAACCGGCGGCGAAAGTGACCGAGCGGCCCAGCCCGGAAGAGCCCTCGCGGACCGTGCCGTCGACCGCGAGCAGGGAGCCGTGGACCGCCTCGGCCGCGCCGATCTTGAGCGCCAGCGGCGCGCGGTCGCGGTAGCCCGGAGCGCTGAAAGCGGCCCCGCCGAAATTCAGGAGCGACGCGCCCAGGGAACGCTTGTCGCCGAACCGCCACAACGCGCCGAAGTCCAGCGCGGGCTTGGTCTTGGTCGTGTTCCCGGACTCCAGGCGCGTCTGGAGGGTCTTCAGACCGCCGCCGAAATCCAGGTCGCCGTTTTCCGTCTCCAGCAGTCCGCGCGTGCCATAGTACACGCCGATGTCCCGGTCCTTGCCCACGCCCGAGCGCCGGTCGTAGCGGACGTCGAAGCCGAAGGCCCCGTTGAGGATATCCTGCCGGATGGGAACCGCGACGGCGGCCCGCGTCGAGTCGCGGTCCAGGTCCCCGGCCGGCGCGTGAAAGTCCCTCAGGTACGAGGCGGCCGCCTCAAGCGCCGGAGCGTGCCCGAGAGCGGCCGGGTTGTAGGCGATCGCCCCCACCTCGTCGTGGACCGCGGTGAACGCGCCGCCCATGGCCGCGTCGCGCGCCCCGAAAGGCGAATCGTCGAACGCCGCCCGCGCGGGCGCGGCGGCGAGCAGAGCGGCGGCGACGCAGGCGATGAGCCGGCCCATGAGGGATCGCATTATAGCGTTTACTGCAGGCGATAGTCCTCGGGGTCGATCGCGGCCGCCGCCAGGTCCAACGCGGGCGAAGGCCGCAGGCCCTGGGACTCGAGGAGGCGCGCGGCCAGCCAGGAGGAGAACGCGTAGGCCAGCTTCTCGTCCCGCGCGTAGCTCTCGTCGCGGGCCCACGCGCGCGGACGCCGCAGAACCGACAGCGGCGGGGCGGTCGGCGGCCGCGCCCCGACGCGCTGGACCAAGCCTTCCGGCGACAGCGGACGGACCGACGGCAGGCCCAGCTCCGCCAGGTCCGCCGGGCCCAGCCCGGTGACGAACACGTCGCCGCGTCCCGCGCGGGCCGCCAGCCACGAGCGCGCGTCGACCAGCTTCGCCGCGGCGAACTCGCGCGGCCGCTCCCACGGACGCGTCAGCGCCAGCCAGGCCGTGCCGAAGGACGCGGTGTCCCCCGCCGTCAGCGCGGCGCCTCCGGGCGGGACCGCGCGCCTCAGGTCGCGCGCGTAGTCGTAGGCCAGAAAATCGTCCCGATGCTCCTGGAGCGGCGCGCCCGGCAGGACGGACGAGGCGACCAGCGCCAGCGCGCCGGCCGCGCCCAGAGGCGCGAGCCGGCCGCGTCCGAACGTCGCGGCGAAGCGGCCGACGAGCTCCCCGGCGAACACGGAAACGACCAGGGCCGGCAGAAGGAAAGCCGGCTCGAGCACCGAACGCGCGACCCAGTTCGTCGCGTCGAAGCGGGCGAGGAGG
>CAIQSZ010000076.1 GCA_903874575.1 uncultured Elusimicrobia bacterium | reverse complement strand
GGCTCGCTCAAGAACGTGATCGCGGTGGGCGCGGGCATCCTGGACGGTCTGGGCGCGGGAGCGAACACGAAGGCCGCCCTGCTGGTGCGCGGACTGGAGGAAATGTCGCGCCTCATCCAGGCCAGCGGCGGCCGCGCCGACACGGTGTACGGCCTGGCGGGCCTGGGCGACCTCATCGCCACCGGAACCTCGCACGAGTCGCGCAACCGCGCGTTCGGCGAAAAGCTGGGCAAGGGCGTGCCGCCGAAGCGCGCGCTCGCCGAGATCCCGACCGTCGTCGAGGGCGTGGAGGCCGCGATCAGCGCCGTCGCGCTGTGCCGCCGCCGCCGGGTGAAGGCGCCCTTGATCGAGGCGATCCACGGGGCGACCCGCGGGTCGCCCGCGCGCCGCGTGCTGACGGCGCTCGGCTTCCGCTGAGCGCAGGAGAAAAGACCATGGCCAAGAACGAGAAGGGCAAGCCGAAGGCCCAGGGCGAGAAGGAAGTCCGCATCTATTCTTTGGCCACGACCGTCAATGAATGCATCATCTTCCTGGAGGAGCTGGAGGGCAGCCGCCTGCTGCCGATCTGGATCGGCATCACCGAGGGCCAGGCGATCGCCATCCGCTTCTCCGGCGTCGTCCTGCCGCGCCCGCTCACGCACGACCTGCTCATCGCCGGCATCAAGCAACTGGGCTGGGCGGTCCAGAAAGTGGTGGTCAGCGACGTCAAGGAAAACACCTTCTACGCGCGCGTGCAGGTTAGCGACGACAAGCGCGTCGAGATCCTGGACAGCCGCCCGTCCGACGCCATCGCGATCGCGGTGCGCGCGGGCTGCCCGATCTTCGTCGACGAATCGGTATTCGAGCGCTGCCAGACGCTGACCAAGCCGATCTCGGAAGACGAGGTCTCCAAGTTCAAGGAGGACCTGAAGAACATCCGCCCCGAGGATATCTTCAAGGACCTCAAGAAGAAGCCTGAGGAGGGAAGCGAAAAATGAACCGCCTCGACATCATCAAGTCCGTCGCGAAGGTCCTGACGACCAAGGGCGAGGCCGCCCTTGCCGTCGAGACCACCTTCGAGACCGTGCGTCAGGCCCTGGCGCGCGGCGAGAAGGTCGTCGTCTCCAACTTCGGAACCTTCCGCGTGAAGTCGCGCCAGCCGCGCGTCGGCCGCAATCCGAAGACCGGCGAGCAGGTCAGCGTGCCCTCGCGCCGCGGCGTCCGCTTCAAGGCCTCGAAGAACCTGCTCGAATAGCGAGGCGTGGAACTTCCGTTCCTGCCCGACCGCGACTTCTTCACGATGCGCGAGGCCGCGCGCCTGGCGCAGCTGCCGCCGCACACCTTGCGCTACTGGGAGTCCCGCTTCGCCGACCTCAGGCCGACGCGCCTGGCGGGGGGGCACCGCCGCTACACGCGCGCCGACCTGGAGCTCATCCTCGAGATCAAGGAACTGGTGCACCGGCGCAAGCTGACCGTGGCGGGGGCGCGCCGCGTGCTGATCGATAAAAAGCGCGGCGGGCAGGAGGCGAACGCCGCCTCGGCGGCTCCGGCCGACGGAGGCGCCTCTCTCAGACTCTTGCGCGAGGTCAAAAAAGAAATTAGAATGCTGTTGGACGAGTTCGGCCGTTGAGCGGACGTTCCGCGCCTAGGGTCGGGGACTGGCTCAATGGTAGAGCGCTCCCTTGGGGTGGGAGAGGCTACAGGTTCGATTCCTGTGTCCCCGACCGTAGGCGTGGACAATTCATCGACGTGACCGGGGTATAGCTCAATTGGCAGAGCGCTTGGTTCGGGACCAAGAGGTTCTCAGTTCAAGCCTGAGTACCCCGACGCTTTTCGTCTCAAATTGATCGTGCGCATTGTCGGCTAGGACTGGAACCCGGAAATGGGGGCGCAATGCCCCCTTGCTACGCTCCGGCGCATGAACCTCAGCCAAGCCGTCAACGCCTTTCTTGACTATAAGCTGTACTTTAGGCGCGTCCGGCCGCAGTCCATCAAGACGTACAGCGCCCACCTGAACCGCTTCTCGGCCGCTGTAGGCCCGTCCACGCCCCTTAACGGGGCAATTAACAGGGCCGAGCCCTTCCTGATCGAGATGAGCCGCCGGGGTCGGTCCGACGCCTACGTCCGTAAGGCGTTCTTTGTCGTGAGAAACTTCGCGGCGTGGTCCTGCGCCAAGGGTTACGCCAGGAGTAACCCGCTCCACGACGCCAAGGCCCCCATGCTTCACGACCGCCAAAAGGTGTTCTTGACCCGCGCCCAGGTCGCCTCGCTTCTCACCGCTATCCGCAGAAGCGGACAGATCCACCGAAAGCGAGACCATGCCCTCGTTTCGACCCTCTACTACGCCCTTTTCAGAATCTCCGAAGCTCTCAACGCTCGGCCGGAGGATTTCGACCTCACGTCCTGCAATGTCCGAGTGTTCGGCAAAGGGGGCAAGGCGAGAATGATCCCCTTCCACCCCAATCTCGTCCCGATCCTCCGAGGCTGGCTGCGCGAACGCCCTAAGGACTCGCCGCTGTTGTTTCCGAGCGGGGGAAGCGCTGGCAACCGCGCGCCCGGTCAACTCGGACAGTCGCGCGTCGGCCTCGTTCTGCGTACCATCTACGGACCGGCAGCCGGACTGGGCAAGAAAGTCTCGCCTCACGTCCTGCGCCGGTCCGGTGCCGATCACCTTTACAACAAGGGGGCGGACCTGGGACAACTGAAGGGCCTGTTGCGACACAACAGTGTCAACACGACTATGACGTACCTGCAGGTCGAGACTCCCGCTAACCTGCGCGGGGCCTGGAAAAAGCTTTAGGAGGGCGAGGACCCCTGATAGGGTCGTCACTGTGAGCACTGGGCGGATTTTAGTCCTTCGACGTTTTCGTGTCAAGCGTTTTCTCCGGTGAAAGATAAATCCTCGTCGAGAGTTGATGCTTTCAAACGATCAACCGAAACGATCAACCCGGCGCAGATCCCCGCCCCGCCGGGTTGATCGAATCAGTCGGCGACGTGCCACGGAACACGGAAGCGCGGCAGGAAAAAGAACAGGTAGACGGTCGCGGCCATAAATCCGGCAAGCCAGATCAGCGGCTTAAACTTCTCATACTGCGCCTGCGCCTGCGCCGCCGCCGCGTCGCTGGCCGCGTTGGTCGCCGTCGTCGCGGCCTTGCCTAGAACCGTCTCGATGATGTTCACAGCGTCGCCGCCTGGGCTTGGAGCGCGGCGATCCTCGCGTTGATGCCGTCGATGATGGCCTGATATTGCGCCGGGCTTTGACCGCCTGCGTGGTCTTTCGACCAGCCAGCGGCTTGCTGCGCGATTTCATTCTGAGCCGACGCGATTTGGGCGTTGATGTCGTCGCGCTTGGCCGAGTTGGCGGCGGTCGTGGCAGGGTCGCTGGACATAATTAGGCTTGGCGACACGCCCAACAGGGACGCGGCCAGCGGGTCGTTCTTGAGCGCGTTGCGCAGCGTCTCGGCCTGTACGACGGCGCTTTCAACCAGGTTTGACGTGCGGACAGACGAGGCATTGACGCCCACGTCCACGCCCGCCGGGGCCTTGGGCGTCTGGCGCGATCTCCAGATCAGAACGAGCAGACCGCCCGGCGCGATCAGCGCCAGCCACCAATACCACTTGAGACGCTTCAGGCGAGCGATCACGCGGACCTCCGAGGCCGGAAGGCGTAGTAGGCCAGCGCGGCCAGAGCGGCCCCGCCCACAAGCACCACCGGCGAGGACAGGAGACTCGTCGACGCCTTGGCCGGTGTCGCAGACGACGGCAGCGAGGCCGAGCCGCCGCCCGCGATCCGCGTACCACCCGACGCGCCGCCGCCCCCGGAGATCATGTCCTTGACCTTCTCAACGGCCGACTGCCACGGGGCCGCGACCTGGCGGGCCGCAAGGCTCACCTCCGCCGCGCCCTTGATGAAGCTGGCCGTGCTCTTGGCCGCGCCCTTGAGCAGGGATCCCCAACCCGCGTCGGCCGTAACATTGGAGG
>CAIQSZ010000075.1 GCA_903874575.1 uncultured Elusimicrobia bacterium | reverse complement strand
TCGACGCCGCCGTCAAGGCCGGCGTCGAGGTGCGCCAGGCGGGCCCCGAGGCGGGCCTGCGCGACGCGCTGGCCGCCTGCGACGCGGTGCTCGACGCCTTGCTGGGGACCGGCTCCGCGGGCAAGCCCGCGGGCGCCGTCCACCACGCGGTGCGGGAGATCACGCGGTCGGGAAAGCCCGTCGTCGCCGTCGACGTTCCGACGGGCGTCCATCCCGACACCGGCTACCACAGCGGCGTCTTCGTGACCGCCGCGCTGACGCTCGCCTTGGGCCTGCCCAAGCGCGGGCTGCTGGCCCCGCACGCCGCGCCGAACGTGGGCAAGCTCAAGGTGCTGGACGTCGGCTACCCGCCGGAGCTGATCCTGGGCGTGAAGGGGTCTTGAGGCGCGCCGTCCTGGCCGCGCTGCTGCTGAGCGCGGCCTGCGCGCGCGGCCCCCGGGGGCCGTACGCCGTCCTGGAGACCTCCAAGGGCCGCATCGTCGCGCGGCTCTACGAGGATGAGACGCCGAAGACCGTCGTCCATCTGCGCGCGTTGTCCTCCGGCGCCCGGCCTCTCTACGACGGCGTCGTCTTCCACCGCGTCGTGCCCGGCGGCTTCGTGCAGACCGGCGACCCGGCCGGCACCGGCGAGGGCGACCCCGGCCTCCCCGTTCCCGACGAGCTACGCCCGGGCCTGCGCTTCGACCGCCCCGGCCTGCTCGGCATGGCCAGCTGGGGCCCGGGCACCTCTCAGACGCAGTTCTTCATCACGCTGAGCCCCCAGCCCGACCTGGACGGCCGCCACACGCTGTTCGGCGAGGTCGTCTCGGGTCTGGACGTCGTCAGGGCGATCTCCTCGGTCCCGCGCGACGAGAAGAGCGGCGACCGTCCGCTCGACCCCCCGGTGCTCAAGTCCCTGCGCGTCGTGTCCGCCCGGCCCTGAGCGACGGGCGCGCGTCGCGACGTCCCCTCGGCCAACGCAGTCCGGGGTTGCGCAGATCAAGCAGCGCCTTCAACGCGTCGAATAGAACGCCTTCGAGCCGTCCGTCGGGATACTTGTGCCGCAGGAGCGCGCGGGCCTTCTCCAAGGTTCGATAAAAATCTTCGTCCGCCGTGAACGCGAAGCGGACCGATCGCTTCGCGACTGCCGGCGGAGGACACGCTTCATTTTTCATGGCAGGGACGGCTGGGACCTTCGATGAGACGATCTCCGTCGTCGGTTCGCAAAGAGCGATGCGGAACAAGCCGTCGTTAAAATCGACGGGCGGGTTCGCGGAGGGCGCTCTCAGTCCTACATATCGAATGCTGTCTCGACTGGGTTTCTCCATCCGTCGCCCCGCCAACAAAGCTTCGACCTGCCGCGTTCCAAGTCCCGATGCTTTCAAGACGAGCGAAGGGAAATCCGATTCCTTGGAGGCGACGTGGAGCAAGGCGACGGCTTCAAGGGTCAGACGTCCGTCGCGCAGCAGATCAAGAACGGGCGGGAAGATCAAGACGGTGCGAGCCGCGCGTATGCGCCGATAAGCGCTTCCTTCGCTCATCTTGAGGCGGTGGACGCAGTATTCGAACAGCGACGCGTAGTTCCTGCCGGGATAAATCCCCCTTCGGTCTATCTCGGCGAGATGCTCGATAAGGTCGGCGCGCGATATCCTCTCGCGCAAGGCGAGCGACTCGGTCCGTCTTAGCAGGTCGTCGTCGGCGAGGGTCGAGATATCCACGGTGGCCGTAGGCGCGACTGTTGGCGCCAACAGTTCGAGAGCGAAGAGCGTTATCGATACGAGGCATGCCGCGGAAAAGTTCCCTGGTTCGCGTCTGGGTATTTTGGCCCTTCGGACGGTGGGTCCTTCTCCTCATGCCGGACTATTGCCCGGCTGATAAAATTAGAATATGAAGATCAATTTATGGAAGTCTGTGGGGAAAGGCTCGATTTTCCTCGGAGCGTTTCTGCTGGTCGCCGGAGCGTCCGTCGCCGTGTTCGCGGAGCCAACTGCGAAAACTGAGGAAGAAGTAGGGCTTTTTAAACGCTTGGTGGACGGCATGGTGGATTCGGACCCGGCCGTTCAAGCGGAGTCGACCGCGAAGGCGGTCAAGCTGCTTCGGTCGTCCGATCCTTATGAACAATTCATCGCGGCGGCTGCGATCAATTACGCCTTGCAGGACTGGCGGTACACGAATGCCGGCGTTCCGCGGTGGCTACCGGGCGCAAGCTTGGTCGATGAAGCGCAACGGATATACGACGCGCTTTCGGGGAAATTGAATCCAAAAACAGCTACCGACGAGGGTTTGCGGCGCGATGCGGTCAACGTGGCCGGACTTCTAATGCAGCACATCGGGCCGGATTCTAAGGGAGCGAAGCTCGTCGGGAAGATCAAGAAAGCACTCTTGAGAGTGGTAGGAAATGACCCGGAGCCGTATGTCGTTGAGGCCGCGGTTTCCCATCTGGTTTCGACAGATCGGCAAGGAGTCGTGGCCGCTTTTGGGCGAAATAGGAGTCCTGCGGTGATTCGCCGTTTTTCCCAGCCGGCCCCGAGCGAATATAGACCCGTGGAGACCGATCCGGCTGACAATGCGCGCTACCATGCTGCGGCGCAAGAAGCGTTTATCGCCGCGGAAACAGATGCGGCGGCTCTCGCCGCCAAGGGCAGGAGTCTGGCTGAAAATAACCGGCGCGATCGAAAAGGTCCGACGATGAGCGGCGGGCCCGCCTGGGGAGGCGGCAGCGATATTACATATGCGGCTCTACGGGAGCCGGTTCCGGAGCCCATGGACTATCACTATGACCAGGGAGGTCAGGGCGGCCCGGCCCTCCCTGGGCGCGGTGCCGGCGGAGTAACGGAAGGTTGGATCGAGATCACGATCGATCTGAAGCAAGTGCTGCCGATCAACCAGGTCGTCGTTCAGACGAATGGGAACGTCTACACTCCGGGCACGTTCCGGGTGGTCGTAGAGGCGTATGAATCGGTCAACGGCAAACCGGGGAACCCTCGCTGGGTCGAGGCGGCTCGCGTCCAGGACAGCCAGACGTGTCGCGGCGCAAAGGACGAGCCCGGCTGCATGATTCCCGTCGATTTCCCGAAGCTGAGCGGCCGCAAAGTGCGCATCGAATTCGACACCGCACCCGCATCGGTAGAGAGCCACGTTTGGCTTCGGACGGTCGGCGTGAAATGCGTCGGCCAGACGTGCCTGGCGCCCGCGACGCCGCCGGCTTCGTAAGGGGTCCAAGACTTCCGGCCGTGCGCGAGACCTCAGGCCCGCGAAAAATGTAGTGTCTGGCGCATGCAGCGCGCGAGCGGCGGGGTGGACTTGGGCTGGAGCTATCCGCTCGGCGCGCGCCTGGGGCGCGGGGGCGTCAACTTTTCGGTGTACTCCAAGCGCGCGCGGGCGGTGGACCTTCTGCTGTTCGATTCCGCCGACGACGCGCGGCCGGCGCGGACGATCGCGCTGGAGCCGCCGCGCCACCGCACCTACCACTATTGGCACGCGCTGGTGCCGGGGCTGGCGGCCGGGCAGGTGTACGCCTACCGGGTCCACGGCCCGAACGATCCGTCGCGGGGCCTGCGCTTCGACGGCGACAAGGTCCTGTTCGACCCGTGCGGGCGCGCGCTCGCGCGGCCCAAGGTCTACGACCGCGGGGCGGCGGGCCGCCCCGGGGACAACTGCGCGACGGCGCTCAAAAGCGTCGTGGTGGACGCGCGCGACTACGACTGGGAGGGGGACCGCCCGCTCCAGCGCCCGTATGAAAGCACGGTCATCTACGAGATGCACGTGGGGGGCTTCACGAAGCACCCCAGCTCCGGGGTGTCCCCGGAGAAGCGGGGCACCTACGCGGGCGTGATCGAGAAAATCCCGTACCTGGTGGACCTGGGCGTGACCGCCGTCGAGCTGATGCCGGTGTTCGAGTTCGACGAGCAGGACGCCCCGGCCGGACGGACCAACTATTGGGGGTATTCGCCGCTTTCGTTCTTCATGCCGCACCGCGCGTACAGCTCGCGCCGGGACCTGCTGGGGCCGCTGACGGAGTTCCGCGACATGGTGAAGGCGCTGCACCGCGCGGGCATCGAGGTCATCCTCGACGTCGTGTTCAACCACACGGCCGAGGGCGACCAGGACGGGCCGACGCTGTCGTACCGCGGCTTCGACAACGAGGCGTACTACATGCTGGCGCCGGACCCGCGCTTCTACATGAACATCACGGGCTGCGGCAACACGCTCAACTCGAACCATTCGGTCGCGCGGCGCCTGGTGCTGGACAGCCTGCGCTACTGGGTCCGGGCGATGCACGTCGACGGCTTCCGCTTCGACCTAGCCTCCATCCTCACGCGCGACGCGTCCGGCCGGCCGGAGCCCGATCCGCCGGTCCTGCTGGACATCGAGTCCGACCCGGTCCTGGCCTCGTGCAAGCTCATCGCCGAGGCTTGGGACCCGGGCGGGCTGTACCAGGTCGGCAGCTTCGTCGGCGACAGCTGGCTGGAGTGGAACGGGCGCTTCCGCGACGACGTCCGCGCGTTCCTCAAGGGCGACGCCGGGCTGACGCCCAAGATCTCCGAGCGCCTGCTCGGCTCCCCGGACCTGTTCGCGCACGAGGACCGGGAGCCGGAGGAGAGCGTGAACTTCGTCTCCTGCCACGACGGCTTCACTCTCAACGACGTAGTCAGCTATGACCGCAAGCACAACGACGCCAACGGCGAGGGCAACCGCGACGGCGCCGACGACAACCGCAGCTGGAACCACGGCGTCGAGGGGCCCAGCGACGATCCCGCCGTCGAGACCCTGCGCAACCGGCAGATCAAGAACGCGTTGGCCCTCCTGATGCTGTCGGTGGGCACTCCCATGCTGCTGATGGGCGACGAGGGCCGCCGCACCCAGCGCGGCAACAACAACGCCTACGCGCAGGACAACGATCTCAGCTGGCTGGACTGGGACCTCCTGCGCCGCCACGACGACGTGCGCCGCTTCGTCAAGCTTCTCATTGAGGCCCGCCTGCACCTGCACCAGCCCAAAGGCGTGGCGGAGCGCACGCTCAACGAGCTTCTCCAGGCCGCGCGCGTCGAGTGGCACGGCGCCCGCTTGTTCGAGCCGCGCTGGGAGGACCGGGAGTCGCGCCTGCTTGCCGCCGGCATCCACGACCCGGAGGGCAAGTTCGTCCTGCACGCCGTGTTCAACGCGCACTGGGAGCCGCGCGAGTGCGAACTCCCGGTCCGCGCCGATGGGCGCGCGCACCGCTGGCGGCGCTGGATCGATACGGCGCTGGCGTCGCCCCAGGACATCGCCCGCTGGAGCGAGGCGCCGCGCTTCGACGGGTCGCGCTACCGCGTCGAGGCGCGCTCCACGGTGGTCATGGTCGGCGCGGCTTCCTAGGCGGCGCGTCCCGTCCCACGGCGGCGCGGATCTTGCCGGCGATCTCCGACAGCCGCTCCTTGACGCCCGGCGCGCGCGTTTCCAACAAGGGCAGGACCTCGGCGCGGACCCAATTGCGCGAGAATTTCGGGTCGGCGTTCGAGCGGTCCTCGCGCCACGGCAGCGCGTGCACCTCCAGATAGGAGAGAATCTCGGCCCGCGTCAGCGGCAGGAGCGGCCGGATCAGCTCCACGCCGGGCGCCAGAGAGCGTTTGGGGGGAATGCCGCCCAAGCCCTCCAGGCTGGTCCCCCGCAGGAGATGCAATAAGACCGTCTCCGCCTGGTCGTCCAGTTGGTGGCCGGTGGCGACCGCGTCGAAGCGGCCGTTTACGGCCCGCGCCGCGAGGAGCCGGTAGCGTTCCCGGCGGCCCGCGTCTTCCAGTCCCAGGCCGCGCCGCGCGGCGACTTCCTTGACCGGCGCGCGCGCGACCGTGACGCGCAGGCCGAGCCTTTTGCCCAGGGCTTTCACGGAGTCGGCGTCGCGCGCGGCCTCCCGGCCGCGCAGGCCGTGGTTCACGTGGAACAGCTCGACCGCGAGCCCCTTGCGGCGCGCCTGCGCGCTCAGCCAGTGCGCCAGGGCCACCGAATCCGGGCCTCCGGACACCGCGGCCAGCACCCGCCGCCCCGGCGTCAGCAGGGCGTGGCGCTTTTCGAACGCGATCAGTTTGGACCAGACGCGGGCGGCGAACTCCTTTCGGCGCATGGTCAAGATTGCCTGATTCCCGTCGACAAATCAAGGCGCCGGGCGTGGGGCCCGCCTGACGGCGGCCGCCGGGATTTGGTAGGATTCGCGCGTGCCCGAGATCGAAAAGTTGATCGAGGCGTTCGAGGACGCCGGCGTCGTCGAGCTGATGATCAACGGCGACGGTGCCGTCTATGTCGAGCGCGAGGGCGCCAGGCTGGAGCCGGTGGCCGCTAAGCCCGGCCCCCAGGACGTTCTGGCGTTCGTGCGTTCCATCGTCGGCGCGGTGGAGGAGTTCGGGCCGCGCCGGCCCTACGCCGACCTGTCCGCGACGGACGGCTCGCGCGTGCACGTGATGTCGCCGCCGCTGGTGAAGGGGCTCACGGTCAGCGTGCGCAAGAGGCCGACGAAGCGCCCGTCGCTCAAGGAGCTGTGCGAGACGGGGACGCTCACCGCCGGGGCGGCGGATTTCCTGGACTACTGCGTCCGGCAGAAGCAGAACATCCTGATCGTGGGCGGCACCAGCTCCGGCAAGACGACCTTGCTGGCGGCGTTGATGGCGCGGCTCCAGCCGGCCGAGCGCATTCTAGTGCTGGAGGAGACGCCGGAGCTCACCCTGCCGCCGTCGCACACTCACGCGCTGTTCCTGCGCACCCGCCTGCGCGACTCGGCCGGCGCGCCGGACGTGACCTTGCGCGAGCTGGTCGTCAACACCCTTCACATGAGGCCGGACCGGATCGTCGTGGGGGAGACGCGCGGGCCCGAGGCCGCGGACATGCTTCAGGCCATGAACGTGGGCCAGGACGGCCTGATGACGACCCTGCACGCCAATTCCGCGCGCGAGGCCGTCGCGCGCCTGGAGACCTTGGTCCTGCAGGCGGGCATCGACATGCCGCTGAAGGCGATCCGCCAGAACATCGTCACCGCGGTGGATTTCATCGTGTTCCTGGCGCGGCTGGCCGACGGCTCGCGACGCGTGGTGCAGATCGCGGAGATCACGGGCATCGAGAGCGAGGTCGTCTCGATGGCCGACCTGTTCACGCTGGAGCTGCGGCGCGGCCAGGCGGGTATGCAGGGCCGGCTGCGCGCGGCCGGGACCGTGCCGCGCTTCTACGACCGCCTGCGCCGCCAGGGCGTGGAGCCGCCGCTGGAATACTTCCGCAACGATTCTTGACGCTTCTTAAACCGAATTGATAGTCTGCCGCAGGAGGCACGCATGGCCAAGAAAGTCCTAGTCATAGACGACGAACCCGAGATGCTCGGCCTGGTGAAGTACACCCTTGAGCAGGCGGGCTTCGAGGTGCACACCTGCGACAACGGCCGCACGGCCTGGGACGAGATCGCCAAGGTGAGGCCCGACGTGCTGATCTTGGACGTGATGCTTCCGGGCATCGACGGCTACTCGCTTCAGCTCAAGCTCTCCCAGGACGCGGCCACCAAGGATCTGCCGATCGTCGTCCTGACGGCGTTGGAGCCCTCGAAGACCCTTTTCCAAAAGTTCCCGTCGGTCGTCGGCTTCATCACGAAGCCGTTCAAAACCGAGGAGTTCCTGCAGATCGTCCAGTCCGCGGCCCAAGGCCGCGTCGGCTCCTAAGAAGGGCCCCGCGCCGCCATGTCCGAAGCCCCGGCCTATGACGCGATCGTCGTCGGAGCCGGCCCCGCCGGGCTCTCCGCCGCGATCACCATGGCGCGCGCCGGCCTGAAGGTGGTCGTGCTAGAGCGCGGCGAGTATCCCGGCGCCAAGAACGTGCAGGGCGCCGTCCTGTACTCGAAAATGCTCCATGAGATCGTCCCCGAGTTCTGGAAGGGCGCCGACGCCCCCGTCGAGCGGCCGATCGTGGAGCAGAAGACCTGCATCACGACCGAGGATTCCTACGTCACCATCGGCTACAAGTCCCTCAAGTTCCTGGAGGGCGTGCCGAACTGCTATTCGATCATCCGCGTGCACTTCGACCGGTGGTACGCCAAGAAAGCCGAGGAGGCCGGCGCCGAGGTGTTCTGCGGCGTGATGGTCAAGGACGTGGTCAAGGACGCCTCGGGCAAGATCGTCGGCATCAAGACCTCCGACGGAGACGAACTGACGGCCCACGTGGTCGTCGCCTGCGACGGCGTGAACGCCATCGTCGCCCAGAAGGCCGGCTTCATCGACGAGCTCAAGTCCTCCGAGGTCGCCCTGGGCGCCAAGGAGGTCATCGCGCTGGACCCCAAGGTCATCGAGGACCGTTTCCAACTCAGCCCCGGCGAGGGGGCGACCATGGAGATGTTCGGCTCCGTCTCCCTGGGCATGCTGGGCTACGCGTTTCTTTACACGAACAAGGAATCGCTGGCGCTGGGCGTGGGCTGCAAGCTGACCGACTACCAGAAGAAGGGCCTGCGCCCATCCGACCATCTGGAGTACGTGAAGCAACATCCGTTGATCAAGAAATTGATCTCCGGCGGCAAGACGCTCGAGTACTCGTCGCACCTGATTCCCGAGGGCGGCTTCAAGTCCATGCCGCCGCTGGCCAAGGCCGGCTTCCTGGTCGCCGGCGACGCCGCGCAGATGACGAACCCCGCCTACCGCGAAGGCTCGAACCTGGCGATGACGGCCGGCAGGCTGGCCGGGGAGACCGTCGTCGAGGCGAAGGCGAAGGGCGACTTCTCCGAGGCCGCGCTTTCCGCCTACAAGACGAAGCTGGCGGCGTCCTACGTGCTTTCCGACATGGAGGACGTCATGGACCTGGAGGAGCACGTGGAGAACTCCCCGGGCTTCCTGGACTTCTACCCGAAGCTGGCCTGCGAACTGGCCCGCCTGCGCTTCTCCGCCGACGGCACGCCCAAGCGCGCCCACTTGAAGGCCGCGCTCGGCATGATCTCCAAGCGCGGCTTCCTGCGCGTCGCCAAAGACCTGCTCCCCCTATGGAAGGTGGCCGTTTAAATGGACATCAAGATCGAGACGACCGTCGAGGCCAAGCTGGGCACGCTGGAGTGGAAGAAGTCGGTCGACGCCCACATCCTCCTGCGCAAGGTCGGCCCGGATTCACCCTGCGTCGTCGAGTGCAAAGACAAGACCTGCGCCACCGTCTGCCCCGCGAAGGTCTATGAGTGGGAGGCCGCCCATAATAAGGTGGTCGTCAACTACGAGAACTGCATCGAGTGCGGCGCCTGCCGCATGCTCTGCCCCTTCGACAACATCAACTGCGACTGGCCCGGCGGCGGCCAAGGCGTCAAGTACAAATACGGCTGAGCCGCCGCCGTCGCGCCGATTCGAGTCGAGGGGCACTTGAAAACGCCCGACGCGAGGGTCATAATTCCCGGGCGCAGCCGAAGTTGTTCGGCGACAACGGGCCGGGCTTCATCGGCGAGATCCTCAGGGTGCGAAGGGATGGTTCCAAAGACCGTTATCGATTGGGTCTTTTGGCCCCTTTCATGGCCGAATCGACATCATATAATCGGGAACGGTTGGTAACAGGGGGATGACGAAGTGATCCAGAAGTCAATAGCGACCGTGTTGACGATATGTCTTGTCATTGCGACCCTCCCGCTCAAGAGCGCGGCCGCCGGGCACGCGGCGCCGATGGCCGGCGAGGCTCATTTCGCGGTTCCTGGCCTTGCCGCTTTTACTGTTCCCCAGGCCGTCACCGGGGCGACCTTCCTCCCTCAACTGATCAACGGCATGGCCGTCTCCGTTGCGCCCGTAGTCGGGGCTCCGGCCGTTGCGCCCTTGTCCCAGGGCGTCGTCCTGACCGCGCCGCAATTGGCCCACGTTGTCCATCATGCTGGTATTTTCTTAAAAGCAAACCCGGGCGCCCACGTGCAATGGAATCCCGGACAAGGAACTTTGAATTTCCAGATCGTCGGAGCCGGAGCGGCGACTCTGACGATTCGACCAAGAGATCCTGGCTCTGCTCAAAGAGACGAGGAGCGGCTCATTGCGGGTCTGGCGGATCGCTTGGCGGCGGTTACTCATCCTGACCAACTTGAGAGTGTCCTAGGTCCTCTATTCGATGGCGGCTTCGGGAGCCACGCTGCAAACGATCCAGGCGGAGCTGTGGCCGCCGGCGCGGCCGTG
>CAIQSZ010000074.1 GCA_903874575.1 uncultured Elusimicrobia bacterium | reverse complement strand
GTCCTCCAGCGACGGACGGATGCGGCGCAGTTCCGCCTGTCCCGCCAGGCCCGCGGAGAGACGCTCGACGGCGGCGGGATCGCGCACGCTCATGTGCCAATGGAGGCCGTACGGCGCGACGTCGAACACGCCGGCGTCCGCCTTCACGCGCTCGACGGCGGCCTTCGCCGCGCCCGCCGTCGGCGTCATCTCATAGAGCGGCTCCGGGAACGCGGAGGCCTTCAGGCCCTCGGGCGTATCGAGCGCGATGAGCCTCCCCGAGCGCATCAGCGCGATGCGGCCGCACTGCTCGGCCTCGTCCATGTAGTGCGTGGTGACGAACACCGTCTTGCCGGAGCCCGCGATGCGGCGGATCAGGCCCCAGAAGCGCGCGCGCGCCGCGGGCGCGACGCCGGCGGTGGGCTCGTCGAGAAAGACGACCTCCGGATCGTGCAGCATCGCCGCCGCCAGGGAGAGTTCCTGCCGGTAGCCCCCGGCCAGGTCGCGCACCAGCGCCGTCTCCGGCTGATCGAAGCCGACCGTCTCGAAAAGCTCCTTCTTGCGGCGCGCCAGGACCGCGGCGGGAATCTTGCGCAGGGACGCCGTGAACGCCAAGTTCTCCGCCACGGTCATGTCGTCGTACAGCGTAAAGCGCTGGGACATGTAGCCGACCTTGAGCTTGATGGCGGTCAGGCCGTCGCGCGCGTCCTGGCCGCTGACGACGACGCGGCCCGAGGTCGGCTCCAGCAGGCCGCACAGCGCGCGGATCGTCGTCGTCTTGCCCGCGCCGTTGGCGCCGAGGAAGCCGAATATCTCGCCGGGCGCGACCCGGAAACTGACGTCGTCCACGGCGGTGAAGTCGCCGAAGCGCACGGTCAGGTGCTCCGCCTCGACCGCCCACTCCCCGCTCACCGCCGGGCCTCCTCATGCTTCAGGAACAAGTCGTCGAAGCTGGCGACGCCCGAGTCGCGCAGGACCGCTCGCGGCTCGCCCTCGGCCAAGGCGCGGCCGCGGTCCACCAAATGCACGCGCGCGCAGCGCTCGGCTTCGTCCATATAGGCGGTGGAAACCACGATGGTGGTCTCGCCGCCGTCCGCCAAGCGGTACAGCAAGTCCCAAAACTCGCGGCGGCTGATCGGGTCGACGCCGTTGGTCGGCTCGTCGAGCAGAAGCACGTTAGGCGACTGCAGGAGCGCGCACATCAGGCCCAGCTTCTTGTACATCCCGCCCGAGAGCTTGCCCGCGGGACGGTCGACGAACTTGTCCAAGCGGGTGACGGCCAGAAGCTCGGCGCGGCGCTTCGCATAGACCTCCGGCGGCAGCCGGTACAGGTCGCGGAAAAAGTCCAGATGCTCCGAGATCGAGAGATCCGCGTACAAGCTCTGGCGCTGGGGCATGTAGGCCATGCCCTGGCGGATGGAGGCGAAATCGACGTCGGCGCCCGCGCGGTAGAATCGAATCGCCCCCGCGTCGGGCCGCAGGAGGCCGATGAGCATGCGCATGGTCGTGGTCTTGCCCGCGCCGTCGGGGCCGATGAGCCCGTGCAGCAGCCCCGGTTCGATGGCCAGGTCGAGGCCGCCGAGCGCCTGCGTGCGACCGAAGCGCTTGCGCAGGCCGGAGACTTCGATGCCGATGGCCGACACGGGAGGCCTAGCGCGGCAGATCGAGTTCGACGGGCATGCCGGGTTTCAGAACCCGATCCGCGTTCTCGAGCATGACCTTCACGCCGTACACCAGACGCGTGCGCTCCTCGCGCGTCTGCACGTTCTTCGGCGTGAACTCCGCCTCCGGACGGATGAACGCGACCGTCCCCCGACGCGGCGCGCGCGAAGCCTCGGGCAGGAAGACGCGGACCTCCTGGCCGACCTTGATGAGGTGCAGGACGGTCTGCGGCACGTACGCGTACGCGTAGACCTGGCCCAGGTCGGCCAAGGTCATCAGCTTCGTTCCGGGCGAGGCCCATTCGCCGGGCTCGCGCAGGCGCGCCAGCACGGTGCCGTCGATCGGAGACGCGATGCGGCACCACGACACCTGCAGGGCCGCGCCGTCGCGGCGGTTGCGGTCCCGGTCGAAGATCTCGAGCGGCGTCGAACCCTCCTTGTACAGCCGCTCCGAGCGGACGTAATCGCGGGCCGCGATGCCGGAAGACAGCTTCAGGTCCTCGCAGCCCAGCTCGACCAAAGTCTGCCCGGCGCGCACGTCGTCGCCCTCGCGCACGCTCACCGTCGAGATCTGGGAGGAGACGCGCGGAGAGAGGTCGACGTCGGTCGCCTCGACGGTTCCCGCATAGCGGAACTCGCCGGAGGACCAAAGCTTCCAAGCGACGAACGCGCCGACGACGAGGACGACGGGCGCGATGCGGAGTATTTTCTTCTTCATGGGATCATCCTTTCGCGGCAAGCTCGGCGAGCGTCGTCAGCTGGATCAGGATCAGCGCGCGCGTCTGCGCGGCGTTCACCTTGGCCTGCAGGGCGGCCACGTCGTAGGCCTGGACGTCGAGATAGCTGGAGCGGCCGGACTGGTAGGAGAGATAGACGAGCCGCGCCAGTTCCTCGGACTCCGAGACGGCCGTCGCGTCCAGAGACGCCTGATCGCGCAGCGCGGCGAGGGCGTCCTTCGCCCGGGACCAGTCGCGCGACAATTGTTCGGCCGCAAGCTCGCGGCGGCGTTCGGCCGCCTCGGCGAGCCGCTTCTCCCGGCTCGACAGTCGGGAGGTCTGGCCCATATCGAACAGGGGCAGGCTGGCCGATACGCCGGCGGACTTCTGGGTCACGTAGTCCAGGACGGGCCCGTTCGGGTACTGATGGAAGATCGAGCCGGAGAACTGGAGCTTAGGCCAGAGGCCGGCCGCGACCGCGCCCGCCGCCAGCCGCGCGCTCTCCGCTTGGCGCGCGTAGGCGAGCACCGCCGGATGGTCCGCCGCCGGGCCTTGCGCGCGCTCGTCGGCGCTCAGCGCCGCCGGGGTGTCGGCGAGCGAGTCGAAGCGGACGCGCAGCGTCGGGTCCGGCAGGCCC
>CAIQSZ010000073.1 GCA_903874575.1 uncultured Elusimicrobia bacterium | reverse complement strand
TCTATGAAGCAAATCTCGTTACGCTTGCTCTGGATCTTTCTGCGCGCGGAATCGACATCATGGGCGAATTCGACGTCATGGCCCCGCAGATGCGCCTCCATGATCTTGCGAGCGAGCATATCGTCTTCGATGACCAATATCTTCAGTTTCTGCATCGGAGTTTCATCTTACATCAATTCTTTTCATTCGAAAATTTTAAATGCACGAAATCTCGCCCGCCTTCTGTGCCTGCGCACCGTTCGCTTCAGCATAAAAATTGCTCACCGATGGTTGTCGCATGCAAAGCGGCGCCGGCGAGTCTGATGGTATATCGCACCATTCAAAGGAGACGAACCCAATGTTCATCAAGAAGGAAGCCTTACTCGCGCTGTGCGCCGTGGTCATGATTTACGGCCACAGCCGAGCGAAGTCGCAAGAGAGCCATGCGTACAAAGCAGAGGTCGGCATCGTCTTTGACGATCCGGCGCACAGTGCGTTCTTCAACTATCAGCGCTACCTGGTTCGACACGGAAAAGACGGCTATGCCCACCGGGCGTGGGAAGCGCTGAGCAGCCACGAACGCACGCAGAAGATCACCGAGGGTGAGGAGCTTCTGACCAAGCTTCACGCGGAAATCCTCGCCAAAAGCCCGCTGTCCCCTGATGAAGAGGATATTCTTGAGACGGTGTGGGGTAAGAATATCCCTCCGCAGTCCACCTCGAATGCCGCCATTGCCGCACGAATGGATAAGGTCATGCAGAACTTCGAGAAAAGCGTCGCCGCGCAGACGCAAAAGGTGACTTCGTCCGGTAATTGGGGTCAGTTTTTCGATGGTAGCCAGGGCAATTCCCATGACGCCAATGTCGCGTATGTGACTGGAGGCAATTCCGGGCATGCGGCTTACACGTCGAGTCCCTTGACGAGATCACAGGCGCGGCCCACGCCGACGTCGTGGACGCAGGTCCTCCCTCCCACAAAACAAAACGGATCCGATCCGTTCAAGACGACCTTGCCGATCGCGGTCGGGGCCCTCGCCGTTGCAGGTACGGCGGGTGGATTTCTTCTCATGCAGCGGGGAGCGGCCAAGACCGCCCGTCTCCAGACCGGATATTCGCCTGTCCATGTTCAAGTCGCCGCACTCCATAAGATGGCGGAGGATCCCCGGCTGATGTACGACTTTCTGCGAGATCCATCCGCGTACGCCAAAACGAACAAGACCTCGTTCGATCCGGCGGTCGCTGAGATGGTCCGGTCTGCACTGTCGCGGCATGAGCAGGGGATATCACGTCTCGTCGAAGCGAACAAGTATCGCCCGACGGATTCGAGAATCTACGTGGCTGGCTCAACCGCCGAGGCCGTCAGCAATCTCGTGGCGACTACAGCTGCGGTCGTCGGCGCGTGCGCGGCAGTGGCTGTGGTAGTGGCCGCCTAGAACCCTGCCTAAGACACCTCCTCCCCTCTCGATTGGGGGAGATGTCCGTGGCAGACGCGAATCATAAACGTCAAATCGACCATATGAATCCCAGCGCTCTTCGATCTCTCCCGATTTCTTATAACGCACTCGTCCTCGAGCGAACCTCGCGATGCACCGCGCAATGCGGCATGTGCTACCAATCCGCCGGCCCGAAGGGATCCGCAGTGATGGGAGACGCCGAGTTGGCGCTCGACGATATTCTTAGCGCGATATCCCAGGCGGCAGCGATCTTGTCGGTCGGATCACGATGCCATCTGGCGGGCGGGGAGGCGTTCATCGACACCGCGCAATGCCTCAAGATATTCGCCCATGCCCGCGATATGGGCTTTGAAGACATAACGACCACTACGAACGCATATTGGGCGCAAAACAGAGGGCGCGCAAGCCGAGTCTGCCGCGACGCGCGGCGCGCCGGGCTTCTACGAATGGAGATCAGCTGGGATTACTGGCATTCTCCCTACGTGTCTGGAACCGCGATCGGAAATTGCCTTGAGGCCTGCGCGGAATACGGGATTAAGACGAACTTGCGCATCCTCGCGACAAAGACGCACTCCGCGCAAGAGGCGCTGAGCCAGGTCGGCCGCGATGCCCTCTCTCGGTGCGATCTGATCATGAGCGGTCCGGTATTCCCGACTGGAAGAGCGGATTCTTCGATCCCGAAGGACGAGATATTCTTCACGGGCAACCTTGGCAATACGTGCCACAGCGTTCTCAATTTGACGATCAACCCCACAGGGCGCGTCTATCCGTGCTGCGCTGGCGCGGACCAGACGGAAGCTCTCGCCTTTGGAAATATTAAGAGCGATCGTCTACAGGCCATCGTAGATCGGATGAGCCGTTCGTTGCTTTTAAGGGTCCTCGTGTTTGGCGGCCCCGGCGCGTTGCTCGCGATACTCGAGGAACAAGGCGTCGACCTCTCAGGGCCGCACGCGAACATCTGCCATATGTGCTGGGAGATCTTTTCGAATCCGCGGAACATGGCGATCTTGAACGCCCATATGGAGCGCCTTAAGAAGGACTCGTTCGGTTCTCTTGTTTTCTCTGCGACGGAATATCTGTGCACGAAGGAACAGATCGAGGAGAGCGTGGCATGAAAAACTGGATTCCCCACTTTTCCCATGTGCTAGGTGCGCTGAAGTCGACGACCAAGCGCGGCACCGGGAGGAATCCTGCGCCCCTTCCAAAGTATTTCAGATCGATCGTCGTCCTCGGAAATCTCCACGCATCCATCGACGGCGATACATATGCAAACCAGCTCAGCCGTTGGATCGAGCGCTTTAATGCCTTTTCGCGCTTGCAATTCGGGTTCGATCACGGCCAGAATCCCCTCCTGGCGGCGAGCCGAACGATCTTGTTCATGGGCGACGATGTATTGTCGGCGACCAACGAACAACTGGCTCTCTGCAGCTTGGTCAGGCGGATGGGCTTCGCAAGCACCGTCCGCATCCCGGTCGCGGAAGCTCTGGCACGTCCCGGCGCATTTTCAGAACTGCTCGCGCCGGAATCCGCCGTTTCGACCATGCTGCTCGATTCACGAACCCATGCCGCCGTCGACTCGCCGTCAGAGCTCAAGATGCTCGTCTCTGAGTGCGTCCGAGCCGGAAAGGCTCTGTCTTTGACGGGGACGATCTCCTATTGGCTCGATTCGGGACTCTTGGCCGATCAGGGGGTCAATGGCGACGGATTTTCGCTCGGCGTCATTTCCGGCCAAAACGATACGAGACCGACCGTGTCCACATTCGACCCCTGCGCGTCGCGCTTCCAGGTCTTTATCAGCGAGTCTGGGGGGCTCTTTCCGTGCCAAGGGCTCGTGGGAACATCGTTCGGCCAGATCGGACATATTACCGCGCAAAACCCAAACATCTTCTCGGTCACGGATTGGGCGGAACTCGACGGATGGGCAAAACATGGTCCTTCGACAGACGGCGCAACGACTCACCCCCCGGGAGTCCTCCCCGTCATTTGTCGCCGTCACAGGAAGTATCTCGAACGCCGCGAAGCGGCCCCTCAGCGCGTTTGAATGGCGACTCACGGTCTCACGCCGGGTTTCGGGGATTCCTTTTTTAGACGCGCCGCGGAAGGTGTGGCGTTTATTGGCGTGTGGGTCCTCCTGGGAACCTGGATGCGGCTCACTGCCAATACGTATCTGCTCCTCGGCATACCACTCACGTTGTTCTTTCAGCTCGTTGTAAGGCGCAGGCCGGTCAATAGCCTTTGGGTGCGAGACGCGCCCACGCCGGAGAACGATGCGTTTTCGTGGACGCTGGCTCTTCTGTTGGCAATCTTTCCTATTCGAGTAATCATTGCCGCCGTCGTGGCCCGCGACCTCATCGTGGCAGGGTGGGGTGCGTCGGCGGTTCTCGGCGCGGTGGCCGCAGCATATGCTTTGCGCCAGTTCCATCGCGAGACACTGCGGCACCTCATTTACTGTACCGTCTTCGCGGGATTCGTCGGTCTCGGCATTCTCACGATCGCGTGCATATCACCACGTGGAAACGCGACCGCTTCGGAACTGTTCCGTCTAAAGGTCCTTGCTAAATCCCTTTTCTGCTATTTTCCGGCTTGTTTCGTGCTTGAGGAAGTGGCTTTCCGCGGAGCCCTCGATGCGCATTTGTATCACCCGGGGCAGCCTTACCCCCTCGCATCGGCTCTTCTCACCTCCGCCCTTTGGGGCCTCTGGCATCTTCCCATTGCCGCCAATGGTAATTTACTTTTGAGCGTAATCAGCCTGATTCTGTTCCATTGCGCCATTGGATTGCCTTTGTCTCTGTTTTGGCGGAAGAGCGGCAACCTGGCGGTGCCCGCGTTCGGTCATGCAATGATCGACGCGGCCCGAAACGCCGTGCTATTCTAGTCTGCCAAAAGAGCATCGCCTTTGCGCCCAATAAATCGAACGGCGGAGCGGTTCAAGAAAATAGCCGTTCCTTTCCGCGCCTACGTGCTCAAGCGTCTTGGCCTCGAAACCGGGATTCTGGGCGAAGTCGACGCTCGGGAAAAAGC
>CAIQSZ010000072.1 GCA_903874575.1 uncultured Elusimicrobia bacterium | reverse complement strand
GTCGGCGATTCCTTCGCGGCCGTCGGCGCGGGCCGCGCGGCGTTCAAAACGCTGTTCGACCGCGGCGGGCTCTACTGCGACGGCGCGCTCAAGCGCGGCTGGACCGGCGCGAACATCCAGAGCCGGGCCGACGCGGCGCCGGCCTCGACCGACGATCCGCTGACCGGGGCCGCGCTCGCCGCGCCCCTGCCGGCCTACACCGCCAACGCCACCTTCCCGGACGCGGGCTTCGTGCGCCAGGTCGCGTATGAGTCTTATTCGGACGGCACCGAGGTCCGGACCGAGAACCGGGCCGTCTCGCCCGGAGGCGGCGTCGTCTCCCGCTCCGCGTTCGGCGGCGCGACGTCCGGTCCCGGCTGGCAGGGCGGCCTGCTGCGCTCGGCGTTCCAGCAGACGACGACCGCCTCGGAGTTCGGCGGGCGCTCGATCGACGTGCTGGTCTCCCCGCGCGTCCTCGTCGAGACGGGAGGTCTGCCGTGAGGCTCCTCCTGCTCGCCGCCGTCCTGCTCGGCTCGGCCCGCGCGCGCGCCCACGCCCATGAATGGGTCCCGATCGGCGAGATCTCCGCGCTCGGCGGCCTCCATTCGTTCGACGGCAAGAGCGGCTCCTTCTCCGGGAACCTGGACGCCGCGTTCGCGCCGGCCGTCAAACTGTCCGAGGCGTGGTCGCTGCTGCCGTCGGCGCGCGCCGTTTACGAGGGCACGCGGCCCCTCAACGACGTTTTGGGCACGGCGACGCGCAACCAACAGCGCGCCGAGGGCCGCCTCGGCGTGCGCGCCGTCTACGCGCCCGTCGACTCGCGATGGCGGATAAAGCCCGGCCTTTCCTACGACGCGGAGCTGTTGAAGGAGACGGCGGACGAGGGCTGGGGCCGGGGCTTGTTCGACGCCCGGCGCGTCGCGGTGGGCGGCGAGCTCGAGCGCTTGACCGACGACGAGCACTCCGTCCGCCTGGGCGCCGGCTGGTTTTCGGTCGCGTATCCCAACTATACCACCCTCGAGAGCCGGGCCGCCTTGGAATTTCCAGGGCGCGGCCTTTCCCGCGAGCTCGCCGGGGACCGCGCGCTCGACCGCGAGGGCTACCAGTTCGCGCTGTCGGCCGACGCGCCCCTGGGAGCGCGCGCCGTCGCGACGGCGCGCGCCACGGGCGCCTGGTCGCGCTTCGCCCGCCAGCATCTCATCGACGAGGGCGGCCAGTTCATGAGCGAGACCCGCCAGGACGTGCTCGTCGACTTCGCGCTCGCCGCGCGCATGCCGCACGAGTGGAACGCCGACCTGCGGGCGCTTGGGGCGCTCGAGCTGGGCGTGCTGACGAACACCTCGAACCAGAACGGCTACGACGCCTCGCGCGGACGCTTCATGCCCGGCTTCTACGACTTCTTCGAGTGGCGCGCGCAGCCCGCGGCGACCCTGATCGTCGGCCCGCCGCGGCGCCCGGTCTCGGCGAGCCTGCGCCTGGGCTTGAAGTCGCGGCGCTACGCGCACCGCGTCCCTCAGGGCGCGACGGGCGCCTACGGCGCCGGCTCCCTGCAGACGACGCAGTGGAGCGGCGGCCTCTCTCTGTCCTATCCGATGGCGCGCCGCCTGAGCCTTCAGTTCTCCTTTGACCGCGAGAGCTCGTCGTCGAACACCGATTTCCAGCCGTTCTACCGCTATTCCTACGAGTCGACGACGGCGCTGGCGGGCGTGAGATGGGAATGGTGAAGAGGCTTCTCGCCTTGCTGCTGCTGGCGCCGCTCGCGCCGCCCGCGCGCGCCGCGGCCACCAGTTGGATCGGCGCGGCGGCGGGCGACTGGAACGAGCCGACGAACTGGTCCGCGGGCTCCGTGCCCGGGCCCGCCGACGACGCTTCGGTCGCTTCGGCGTTCGTCGTCGCGTACGCCACGGCGCCCGCCCCCTCGGTGAATACGCTGTCGCTGGGCGCCGGCGCGGTTCTGCGCGTCGACGCGGGACTTGCGACGGCCGGAACGGCGACCATCAACTTCGCAGGCGCGCTGCAGTTCGGCGCCACCGCGCCGCTGACGTTCGGCGGTTTGGTCATGCTGGCGGGCTCGAGCGCGTCCTACGTGGGCCCGCCGGTCGCCGTCGGCGCCGTGCCCCCGCTTCGCGTCCAGGCGGGGCTGTTTTCGATCGCGGCCGGCTCCACGCTCACCGTCGCCGGGCGCGGCTACGCCGGGGGCGGCGCGAGCGCGGCGGGCTTCGGCCCGGGCGGCGGAGG
>CAIQSZ010000071.1 GCA_903874575.1 uncultured Elusimicrobia bacterium | reverse complement strand
GTCCACTTTTGAAAAGGACTGTCCGGAGTGCATCGCGATGATCTCGGACAGCCGACGGCGGTTGCCGGCCATCTCCTCGCCCTCGATGCGAATGTCAGTCTCCTGCCCCTCCAAACCGCCTCGGATCAAGGGCTGGTGGATCATCACGCGCGCGTGGGGCAGGATGAGACGCTTGCCCTTCGAGCCCGCGGTCAGCAGCACCGCGCCGAAGCTCATCGCCATGCCCATGCACAGCGTCGAGATGGGGGCGCGGATGAACTGCATCGTGTCGTAGACCGCCAGGCCGGCGGTGACCATGCCGCCGGGGGAGTTGATGTACAAATGTATGTCCCGCTGCGGATCCTGCGAATCCAAGTACAACAATTGGGAGATTAAATTATTCGCGGAGTCCGTCGTCACCGCCCCGCCGTCGCCGCCGACGAAAATAATGCGCTCTTGAAGCAAGCGCGAAAAGATGTCGTAGGCGGTGGCCGAACCTCCGGTCCAGCGCTCCAAGACGGTGGGCAAAATGTTGGGCATGAGGGGAGTCTAGCTCTTTGGGAACGGGCACTCAAGCGAGCCCGCCGACTTCAGGCGCCGCCGATCCCGCCCCGCCCTAGGCGTCTTTGTAGACGGCCTTCTCTTTCAGGAGGTTCATGACCTTGCGCTCGCGGATCATGTGGGCGATCTGCCCCTTGCGCTTCGCGTAGACCTCGCGCAGTTCGGCCTTTTTCGCCTCGTCGTCCGCGTCCTTGAGACCGGCCTCGAGTTCGCCGTTCAGATCGGCCTCCGTGGCCTCGATCTTTTCCTTCTCGGCGATCGCGTTGAGGATGAACGCCAAGCGGACTTCGTCCTCCGCGCGCGGCTGCATCTTCGTCTTCAAATCGGCGAAGACCTTATCGGAGATATTGCCCGCGCCCACCAGCTGACGCTGCATGCGCGTCATCATCCCCTCAAGCTGGCGCTCGACCATCGAGGGCGGCAGGGGAAACTGGTTGGCCTTGAGCAGGGCGGCCTCGATCTGCCGGGTCGCGTCGGCCTCGGACTCCTGCTTGACCTCGCGGTCCAGGACTTCCTTCAGCTTGGCCTTCAGCTCGTCCAGAGCCTCGAAGCCCAAGTCCTTGGCGAACTCGGCGTCGACCGCAGGGAGGACCTTGGTCTTGATCTCGTTGAGCGTGACGGAGAGTTCGGCGTCCTTGCCGCCCAGCTTGACCTTGATGCGCTTAGACTCGCCGCGCTTCATGCCCTTCAGGCCCGCCGTCAGTCCGTCGACGGATTGCTCCGCCGAGATATCGATCAACTCGCCGGCGCCTTTGGCGTTGGGCATCGGCTTGCCGTTCTGCGTGGCGGCGTAATCGATCACGGCAAAGTGGCCGTCTCCGACGGTCTCGTCCTTGGCGACTTCCAAACGCGCGTGCGATTCGCGAAGGTCCTCGACGCGCTTGTCGAGCGCCTTTGAGTCGGCGGCCTGAGACTTGCGCGTGACGGGAATCTTAAGGTAGTCCTTCGCGGTCGCGACGGGAGAAATCTCGACGCGGACCGTCAGCAGCAGAGGATCTCCGTCCTTCCACTTCACATCCTCTACGGACGGAGTGTCGACGGCGTGCACCTTGAGTTCTTCAAGCGCGCCCGGGACATGCTTGCGGATGAGCGCGTCGACGGCTTCCTCGCGCGCGTGGCCGGAGAAGTGCTGCTTGACGACGTCGAGCGGGGCCTTGCCGGAGCGGAAGCCCGGGATGCGCGCCCGGTTCTGCAGGCGCACGAGCGAGGTCTGCGTCGAATCGGCGACTTCCTGCGCCGGGATTTCGACGGAGAGCGTCACGACGCAGCTCTCTTCCTTGATCTTCTTGAATTTCGCCTTCTCCGATTTCGCCGCGGTGAAAAGACCCATGTCAGCCTCCCGTGATATCGAATGGGCGGGGGGGGACTCGAACCCCCACGCCTTTCGGCACGCGGTCCTAAGCCGCGCGCGTCTGCCGTTCCGCCACCCGCCCTAAATCAAAAGGGACCGAGTTTTGCTCGGTCCCGCGCGCCCAAAAAACTTGCACCATCCCGGACTCGAACCGGGAACCTTATCCTTAAGAGGGATCTGCTCTGACCAGTTGAGCTAATGGTGCCCGGCCATGATACCAAAAAGTCCGCAGGCGCGCAAGTTGCCTTTGCAGTTGCTCCCGAATCTCGGCGGGGCTAATGATTTCGATGAGCCATGAAAAAATCCCATATCTCGTCGTTGGCGGACAACTCGGTGGAGGTCGCGCCGACCAGTTGCTTGCGATAGCTCTGCATCCCGCCCGGCCAAGTGTGGCCGCCGCCTTCGATTTTTAAAAATTCGACGGTCCCGCCTCCGGCGCAGGAAGCGTAAATTTCCTTGACCAAGACCGTGCCGTCGCGAGGATCGGAGTTTTTCGTGGACGACTCTTTCTTCGACGCGTCGCAGGCGTTGTTCTTCAGCCAGAAGTCGCGGCTTGCCGCCACCGCTATCGTCTCTCCGAATTTCCGAACGCCGAACGGGCCGGTCACGGCGCCTCCTTCCCAGTGCACCAGCCTGTCCTCGGTGCCGTTTATGATGAGGATCGGAACCGAACGGGAAGGGCGGCAGGACGGCAGCAGGTTCCGCGGCATGGAGCCGGCCACGGGCGCCACCGCGGCGAACTTATCGGCGGCGAGACAGGCGAGAGCGTAACTCATCATGGCCCCGTTCGAAACGCCGGTCGCGTAAATTCTGGAGGCGTCGACGGGATACGTCCGGGTCAAGCGGTCCAGCATGGCCGCGATGAACGCGACGTCGTTTGCGTGCGCCCGCCGGATGCCGCGGTAGTCGTCCCAATGTTTATCCAGGGCGTCCGGATAAGCCACTATGGCGCCGTTTCGGTCCGCCAATGACTCGAAGCCGTTGCGAGTCATCCTCCGCATCTGTCGTCCGCTGCCGCCGCCCCCGTGCAGTACGACCAAGAGCGGATACTTTTTGGAAAGCTTTAATCCGGCGGGAGCGTAAACGCCGTAGGTTCTGGGATAACCGTCGGACTTCAACTCATAGGACTTGAAAACGCCGTCCCGCTCCCCGGCGAAGACGGCGACGGAGCGACCGGCGGCGACCAGGAACATCGATATGAGAACGGCGGATTTACTTGACATGCGCGGGACTCTACCACTTCCCGAAGGACGGCGAAATATTGCCTTTGCAATCGAACACGAAATCCGGCGCAGACCTTGACGCGCCTGCGGGCAGGGGGTATTCTTCCTCTTGGGAAGGCGCGTCTTAACATCTTGGCAATCGGCTTTCGTTCTTTTTCCCATATAATCAACATGCCATGAAATATTGGATATTCCAGAGCAACCAGGTGTTGGGACCGTACGAGCCGGAGGAACTCGGCAAGAGCGGAACGTTCACCGCGGAGAGCCTCGTGTGCCCTGAGGGGCGGCGCGGCACCAGCATGGGTGATTGGCAGAGGGCCGGAATGGTGCCGGATCTATCCGTCTCGCTCGTGCGCGCGAACCAGGCCGGGCATGGCGGCGCGGCGACGCTCGCGGGCCTGCCCCCCGAGCCGACCTTGCGCGACCTCGCCGTGCTCGGCACCCTGAAAGAAAAGATGACGACGCTCGAAGAGGCCGTGATCCAACTGCAGGGAGGACTGCGCGCCAAAGACGGGGAACTGGCCGCGCTACGGCAGGAACTTTCGAACAAGGAGCAAGAGACGTCCGGGATGAAGGAGAAATCCTCGGCCACGCAGCAACAGGCCGACTCCCTTCAGAAAGAGAATGAGGATTTCAAACGGAAGATCGCCGAACTCGAGAGCCGGCTGGCGGACGTCGGCCGCCTAAGCGAGACGGTGGAGAGGGCCTTGGAAGCCGAGCGGCACGTGGAGAACGACGTCGAAACACAGGGCGCCGCGCTCGGCGCGCTGACGAAAGAGATCGAGACGCTGAAGACTGAAATGCGCGGACGCCCGGTCGCGCAGGCCGGGGCGCTCCCTCCCGCGCCGCTGGCACCGATGCCGACCATGGCGCCGCCGCCCGGCGAGCCCGCGCCTCTGACGTCTTTCGAGGCGGGACCGGCGGAGTTTCCCGACATCGCACCGTTGCCCTCTGCCGCAACGCAGACCCCTCACGTCGACGGCTCCCTGCCTCCCGAGCCTCAAGCGACCTTCGGGTCTATGGCCCCGAGCACCGCGCCGGTTTTCACGATGGCCCATTCCGGCTACGAGGCCGCGACGCCTATGTTCGACGCGCCCCCAGACGCCTCTGCGGCGGCCGCGCCGAACGTCGACGCCGCGCCGGCGCCTAAGAAGAAGACGGCGCTCTTGTTCGGCGCGTTCGCCGGGCTTGTCGCGCTGGCCGCGGTCGCCGTACTGGCTCCGCGTTTTCTCAAGGCCCCGGCCAAAACTCCATCCGGGCCCTCGGACATGACCGACAGCACGCCCCTGCAGACTCCCGCGTCAGGCTCGGTCTCGTCCGGAACACCGGGGGAGCCGGCGGGCGCCGCGCCCAGCCCATCCGATCCGCGCCAATCCGCGATCGAGGCCGCGAAAGGATTCGCGCTCCCCGACGGCCGAACGCTGGGATCGGCCCTTGAGAGCCTGTCTCCTCCCAAGGGCAACCTGCCGCCTTGGATGGCCGAGCCCATGCCGAACGGACACGCGGTCGTGAATTATTTCGCGCACGGCGCGCCCGGCTCGCCGACGGTCGCCTACGAATTCGAAGTCGACCCCTCGGCAAATAGCGTTACCGGACGCAACACGGCCGCAAAAGCGGTGCTGGCAGGCAAGGCGAGTCCGCCCCCCGCCCCTCCTAGGAACAAGCCCGTGAAAGTCAAGCCCAAGTCTCCCGCCAAGACGAAGCCCGCCTCGGTTGCAAAACCCGAGGAGAGCCTCGATTCCTTGCTCGGCGGCGACGCCTCGGGCGAAAATGCAGGACCGGCCTTGCCCGCGGCTGCGGCCGCCAAACCGGCGGCCGCCAAACGCGCGGCCAAGACTTCAACGAAGAAAACCCCGACGGGCGGAAAAGCCAGCGGTAAAGCCGCCGACGAAGCGCTCCTCGACGATCTTCTTAAGGAATGAAATGGAAACAATCGCCGGGCTGAAGCAGATGGAAGGCACCTTGTCGATCACATGCGACAAGCTCAATACGATGAAGGCGAAGTTGGAAGACCTGCTGTTCCGCGCGCAGCGCATCGCCGCCGCGGCCAAGAACCACATGACCAGTAGCGACACCATGTACGGCTACGACCTCCAACGCTACCGTCGCGAGGTCCGGGCGTTCAGCACCGAAATTTCCGGCATCCCCGTAGTCCTTGGCGCCATCGAACGCACGGCGGTGCGCGACGCACGCGCCGCCAAGTTCGCGCAAAACGTAATGCGGCTGTCCATGCGCCTGTCCCAGACGCTGCGCGCCCTGCACGACATGTCCTTGCTCGCGCACCAGCACATCCGCGCCGCCGACATGAAGATCGAGGCATGGTATCTCGCCCAGGAGGTCGAGGAAATGGTCATGCGCGGACAGGGCATGCCCACGGTCGCCAGCAAGATCGTCGCGGCCACGGCCGTCGACGACGCCGCCCCCGCCGAAACGCCCCCGACCGGCGATCCTTCGAAGGCGTGACGCCGCATGGAGACGATCCTTCGCTTCCTCAATGCGCGCTCGTTCGCCGTAGCCGGGATCGTCTTGGCCTCCGTCGTCCTTGCCGACCGTTATCAAGGGGTCCCGCGGCGATGGTGGAGCGCGCGCGTCGACTCCGGCGCCGATGGACGCTCGACGCTTTCCGCGGATATTTCCGCCGAACTCGATAAGGTCGAGTCTCGAAAGCTGCGCGCCCTGCACAAGGCCGTCAGCGCCGAGATCGCCGTCGCGCGGGCCAAAGGCTTCGATGTGGCCCGCCTTCAGCCGATCGCCGACAAAGCGCTCGCGCTCGACGTCCCCGCTTACCGCCCGGCGGCCGTCGAGCGCCTGAACAGGCTTCGTCTCGTCATCCCGCAGGAAAAGGAGTCCTTCCGTCCGGCGGCGGTCGACGAGGACCCGTCCGACGGCCCCGCGACGCCGAGGTCCCGCGCCAAACGCGCGTCCGCCAGAAAGGCGAAAAAGACGCGATGAGCGCCCGATTCCACGTCGGACTGCTTCTCCTCGCCGCTCCGGCTCTGGCGACCGACGCTACGCAGGTGATCCGGGACTCCTACGGGGCGTTCCTTCAAGGGCGCCACGAGGACGCGGCGAGCGGCTGGCGCTACCTGGGCGAACTCGGCATCACCGGCCCGCACCCGGAAGCCAACGAAGCTCTCGCCGAGCGGGACGCGGGCCGGCCCGAAGCCGCCCTGCCGCTCTGGATCAAGGCGTCCATCGCCGACGGCGCGGATGGGATGACCTGGAACCAGCGCGGATGGGCGTCGCTCGCCCTCGGCCGCATCCGAGAGTCCAAGGAATCATTCGGAAAAGCGATCGACCGTTCATCCACGACGGAAACGCAGGGCGAAGCGAACTTTGGCCTAGGACTGACGGCCGTATTCGACGCCAAACCCAAGTCCGCCCTCGAACCGCTGAGGCGCGCCGGCATCGCCGGACCGTACTCCGTCGCCGCCGCCGCCCAAGTCATGGCCGAAGCCTCCGCGGCCATCGGAGACCAGCCCGCCGCGCTCGGGTACCTGCGCCAAGCCCTCGACGTCGATCCTTACGACCGCGAGGCCCTCCGTGCTCTGGTGCGCTTCCAAGACCGCGTGGGGGACAACCGCGGGGCCTGGCTGGCCGCCCGACGCGAACTATGGTTCGACCCTACGGACGCCGAGGCTTTGCGCGCCCTCAAACGCAACGTCCGTTTCCTAAAAGGCGACCCGGACGAATCCTCCGGAGTGCGCCGCATCGCGCGCCCGCTTCTGGACGCCAATGCCGAGGAGCCGCCCCTGCCGCATTCCTCGCGCACGGTGCGCGTCGGCCTCTACGGCGGCCCCGACAGCAAGCCCGCGACGATGACCCGCGTCTACCTGATGGCGAACGCGCCGTTCAAAGTCACCTCGGCCGCGTACGGCGCGCTCCGAGACAACGGCAACGCCTTCGACCAGTGGGAAATCGAATTCCGCGCCGATACCAACGTCGTCGAAGTCCGCGACGCCGCGCGAAATCTCCTCTTCGTCTCCAAGCAGCCGTTCGCCTTCGTGCCGCAGCGGCCGCGCGGCTCGGTGCTGATCAAGAGCGCCAAGGTCGCCGACTTGGCGGGCGTAGACCTGGGCGACCGCGAAATGCGCGGCTCCGTCGAGATCGTCCCCAACCCGTGGGGCTTCCGCCTGGTCGCGGAAACGCCGCTTGAATTGTATCTGTACGGCGTCGTCTCGCTCGCCCTGCCCGCCGCCTCCCCGCCCGAGGCCTACAAGGCCCAGGCCGTCGTCTCACGGACCGCCGCGCTCTGGGCCCTGGGCCACCGCGCCCCCACGCTCGAGCGCTACGACCTGCTCGACGACCGGTCGATCCAACCCACCGTCGGCGTCAGCGGCGAAATGTCCGACGCCGGAGAAGGCGTGCGAGCCACCGAAGGTCTGACCCTATCGGAGAACGGGCTCGTCACGCGCGCGCCTCAACATGAGGACAGCGGCGGCCGGACCGAGGACGGCAAGGCCAGCGGAGAGCCGGACATGGAGTCCTTCGTCTCCGTCGACGACGGCCCGCGCCCGGCTCCGGCGTGGGACACGCCGCTCGATTTGGAGCGCTTCACGCACGAGCCGCCGCCGGACGGGCTCTACAGCGAGGCCGCCCCGGCGCGCACCGCCGCGACCGCGCGCTGGGTGAGGCTCTTGGACGCGAAGGACCTGCGCGCGCGCGCGCAGGAGAAGAAGCGCGTCGGACGCATCAGGACCTTGCGCGTCGCGGGCCGGACCGGCACCGGGCGGGTGAAGACGCTCGAGGTGACCGGAGACGAAGGGACGGTCACTTTCACCGGCTTCGATCAAATCCAGCGGTTTCTGTCGCCCGGAAGCCTGCGTTCGCCGTTGTTCACGCTCCAGCCGCTCTATGAAGGTAAAAATATCTCGCGCGTGCTCGTCTGGGGCGCGGGAACCGGCCATGGAATCGGCTTCTCACGCGCCGGAGCGGTCGGCCAGGCCGCGATGGGCAAAGGCTGGCGCGAGATACTCAAACACTACTTCCCGAAGCAGGAAGTCCGCGCCGTCGGCCCG
>CAIQSZ010000070.1 GCA_903874575.1 uncultured Elusimicrobia bacterium | reverse complement strand
GTCGGCGCACAGGCCGGCGACGCGCGCGCCGCGGTCATCCCCCTCGCGCGCGAAGAACGCTTCCAGAAAAACGCCGCCCGACTTCAGGCGCGCGTGCGCCGCGACCGGCGCGCCGCAGCCGCCGCCGACAGCACCCAGGAACGCGCGCTCGAACTCGACGCACAGCCGGGTCGGCGCATGGTCGAGCGCGCCGATAAGCGCCGTCACGTCCCGGCGGTCCGAACGGACCTCCAGGGCGAGCGCGCCCTGGGCGGGCGAGGGCAGCATGACCGCGGGGTCGAGCGCCTCGTGCGGCGTGCCGGCCAGGCCGAGGCGCTTGAGCCCGGCGACCGCCAGCACCATCGCGTCGAACTCCCCGTCGCCGAGCTTGCGCAGGCGCGTGTCCACGTTCCCGCGCAGGGGCGCGAGGAGAACTCCGGGCTTGGCGGCCATAATCATCAGCCGGCGCCGCAAGGAGGAGGTCGCGACCTTCATGCCCGCGCCCAAGGACGCCCAGCTCAAGCCCGGGCGCGCGATCAGGGCGTCGCGCGGGTCCTCGCGCTCGGGATAGGCCGCCACCGACAACCCTCCGGCGAGAAGCGCCGGCAGGTCCTTGGCGCTGTGCGCGGCGAAGTCGATGGTCCCGTCAAGGAGGGCCTGCTCGATCTCCTTGACCCACAGGCCCTTGGCGCCCTGCGGCAGGGTCTTGGCGACTTCCGGCGGCGGCGCGCCGAACAGGTCCCCGCTGGTCTTGACCACCACGGTCTCGACGGTCAGCCCCGGATGCAGGGCCTCCAGCGCGCGCGCGGCCTGGCCCGATTGCGCCAGCGCCAGCGCGGAGCCGCGCGTTCCCATCTTAAGGAGGGCCATGGCCTCATTCTACCCTTTTGACGGCCCGGCTATGGCAATCCGGGGACGGCTTTATTAAGATAACCCTTCCATGAACTTTCCCCGCGATCAGAAATGGATCGAAATCGACCTCTCGGCCGTGGCCCAGAACACGGCGTGGGCCGCGTCGCGGCTGGACGGCGCCTCGCTGATGGCGGTGGTGAAGGCCGACGCCTACGGGCACGGCGCCGTCGCGGTGTCGCGCGTCGCGCTCAAGGCGGGCGCGTCGCGCCTGGGCGTGCGCGATCTCTCCGAAGCCGCCGAGTTGAGGAAGGCCGGAATCAAGGCCCCCATCCAGCTTCTGTTTCCCATCCTGCCCGAGCAGGCGCCGCAGGCCGTGAGCCTCGGCGTCGAAGTCTCGGTGGACGACGCCGCGCAGGCCCGCGCCTTGAACGCCGCCGCCGGCGGCCGCCGCGTCCAGGTCCACGTGGACGTGGACTCCGGCCTCGGCCGCTGGGGCGTGCAGCCCCGCGCCCTGACCGCGTTGATGGCGGCGCTGGGCCGCCTGCGTCATGTCCGCGTCGCGGGCCTCTCGACCCACATCGGCTATATCCCCGGCAAGAACGCGGTCGAAGCCGAGGAAAAGCTGACCGCGTTCCTGAAGCTATCCGCCCTTCACAAGAGGAAAGATCGGGCGCTGATCGTCCGCGCGGCCAACAGCTCGGTGTTCATGGACTTCCCCCACCACCGCTTCGACATGGCCTGCGTGGGCAATCTGCTCTACGGCATCAATCCGTCCGGCCGCGCGGCCCCCTTGAAAAACCCGTGGTCCTTCCAGGCCCGGATTCTCTCGGTGCGCGAAATCCGCAAGGGCCAGTCGATCGGCTACGCCAGCGAGTACCTGGCCCCGCGGCGCATGCGCGTGGCGACCTTGCCGGTCGGCTACGCCGACGGGCTGACCATGGAGCCGGCCGAACGCCTCATCGGCTTCGGCGCCGGCTTCGAGTACTGGGGAACGCGCCACGGCGTGCGCCTGCCGTTCGTCGGGCGCTGCGGCATCGCCCACGTGCTGCTGGACGTCACGGACGCGCCCGACGCCAAGCCCGGCGACGCCGTCGCCTTGCCGGTGCGCCGTACGGCCGCGCGCCACCTGACCCGCATCTACCTTTAAGGACGACGGCTCATCGCAGCTTCGTCTCGGGCACGCCGACGGCCAAGGCCAGTTCCCGAATCTTCGACTGGATATTGAGCTGGTTGCGCCGCCCCATGCGCATCAACTGCTTCTGCGCCGGGCTTCGCGCCTCCAATGCGTCGTCGGCGTACGTGTAGACGATGCCCTTCTCCGACGGCCGAAGCTCCGCGCGGTCGGGCACCGTCGGCGCGGACAGCAGTTCCCGGGCCGCGCGCGCCGTCCCGTCCAGAACGTCGCCGCTCCCCTCGCCCAGCGCCGACCAAGCCCGGTCGAGGAGAGGCCGCGCCGCCGCGAAGAACGCGGCGGCGGCCGGAACGTCGATGGAGGCGAAGGCGTCGGCGACCGCGTCGTAGCGCGCGTAGGACGCGGCGGCGACGGCCCAGCGTCCGTCCTTGGACAGCGGCACGAACTTCCGGCGCGGCCGCAGGAACGAGAGCGCGTCGGCCGGAACCTTCCCGGAGGCCACGATGTTGACCGCCGCCGCCCAACGCGACAGCAGGTTGGCCGTCTTCAGCCAATCCTTGAAGCGCGCGTCTCCCGATATCCCGTCGGCCTTCGCGCGCGTCCACTCGTCTGAGTTTTCGAGAGTAGGCAGGCTCTCCGCCGGCGCCGCGGCGGCGGGCGCCGCCGTCGCAACCGCGGCGACGGGAGCGGGCGCAGGCGCGGGAGCCTTCGCGACAAAAAACCACAGGCCGCCTCCGATGAGCACGACGCCCGCCGCGGAGCCTATAAGCCATCCCTTTTTCCCGATATCCATGAGCGCACCTCGCGCGACCACTCTAGCTAATGTCCGTCCCTCCCTGGAACCGCCATTCAAATCGGCCTGAAACGTCAGATGAAAAGTCTGGCGCCGGCAGTAAATATCATAGCCATTGAAAAATAAAGATTATCCGATTATAATATCTGTATACAGATATTATAATCTGTATACAGATATGAATACCGAAACCAAAGCCCTGCGGACAAACATCGGCGTACGAATCCGTGAGTTGCGTCTCGAAAGACGTTGGACGCAGGCCAAGTTCGCGAAGCTACTTGGCATTTCCCAAAACTACCTTTCCGTGCTTGAACGCGGCAACGGGTCATTCACTGCTGAGCAGCTTCTGACCATTCTGAAGCACTTCAACATTCCGATCGACCACTTTGCGCGCGAGAAATCCTCCACCGGCGCTCAGATTCAAAACGCCCTCGCTCGCCAAGGCGCCACGCACCTCATCGAGAGCGATGAGATTCTACCTTCGGACCGGCTCAAAAGCGCGATCGCGGCGATCCGCGAGGCTCTCGTTTCCGCGAATTCATCGCGCCAGATTGCGGCGATAGCCCCGGTCTTAGTCGCCCACGCAGGACAAATCAACCTCTCGCGCTTGCGCGGTGAGTTTCGAGAACTCGGATTGGAAAATCGCCTCAACTGGGCGTTGGAGTCTTCGCTCGAAGCCATCAGGCAGGAGAGCGCTCAGGTCCTGCCGCGTGAATGGCGACTGAGATATCGCCGAGCAGCCCTACTCATCGAGGCGTACTTCGTCCCTGCTTTCGGCCCGCAGGGAGCGGCCTTTGATTCCGCGCATCCCACTCCGCCCGATGTGCTCGATCCAGAAATCACAAGCGCGGAAACGCTGAAAGAGGTCTCCGAAAATCTTCCCCCCCTGGCCGGCAAGTGGCGGATTGTGACCATTATCGAACAGGACGACTTTGTGCGCGCATTGAGAGCCGCCCGTGACACACATTAAACTGTTTCTCAGCGCAATCGATGTTCAATGGAAGCCGATTGGCGAAGAGCCCATCCTTCGCCGCGTTTTGATTTGTGAAGTGCATAGTCGCCTAACTATTTCAAAGAGGCCACGGCGATTTGGTATGCGTGCTTAAGATCGGCCTTGGTGCGCGGGTCGAGGTCGTCCAGCGTGGCCAGTCTCTTCTTGAATGGTTTGAATTGTCTGTACCACGGATCATTCAGACAAAAAAATATTTCCCTAGTTGACCCGAATTGAGACCTTGTTATGTCAATTATGCGGCCCTGAAACTCAAGCCAAGCGTGTGTTAATCTGTCAGCGGAGATGCCGTTCACCTAGATGGCTGCGCCAAACTCGCAATCGGCTAGAATGGATTTACGGCGATTTCTGCGTCTCAAGTTGTCTATATTTGCCACTGTGCCTATTCGATAATTTTTCCAGGACCACGTCTAGATTACTCATTCCGCTTACTTTTAGGATTATCCTAATTAGACCACAGCGTGAATATTGATTGCCTGGTAAGGAACGGACATGGTCTGCCGAACCGTTTTCCTGCTCGTCTTTCCCTGTCTAGTGAGCTGGACAAGCCCATAATCCCTAAGCAGCATGATATCCGTGTGCACGTTTTTGAAATTCCGTCCAGCAATGGTCGCAAGCTGATTGATTGAGCGCGGCGCATGCTCCCGGATAAGATGCAGAAGCTCCATGCGCTTGCCGGTCAGTAAAGTCCTGACTGCCTCAAAACTAGTGAAGTGGACTTCAGGTTTGGCTACTCCCTTCTTGCGAGACGCGCCCCCCCTAAAGGCTTCGATAAACTCCGAATCGGCCTGCTCACGGCTCTTAATTTGGATTTCAAGAGTTTTCATTTTAGCGCCTCGATGTCCCGATGGAAGTCTTTGAGAAGGTTTTCGATTCTAGAGAACTCATAAGAAAATTGCCTGCCCTTGATGTGCTTATGATGGCCTTTGGGGTGATGGTTGTCGTAAAGGACGATGGGCTTCTTTTGACCCGCCGGGATGTACGCCAAGCTGTAGCGGAATCCATCGGGGTTTTTTCCATCCTTGGGAACCTCCCAAATCTTGCGTTCTTCGATGCCTCCGGAGTCGTCAATAAGCTTCTGCCAGTGGATCAGGCGGGCCGTCATATGGCTTATTATACCATAAGTTTAGCTTTTGGCAAGGGGACGGCGTCACGCCGTTCCGCTTTTTATACAATCGTCGTCGGTGAGCGTGAACATACTGGGGCTTTCCGCCTTCTACCACGACAGCGCCGCCTGCCTGGTGCGCGACGGGCGCGTCGTCGCCGCGGCGCAGGAGGAGCGCTTCACGCGCAAGAAGCACGATGCGGCGTTCCCCGCCCAGGCGATCACCTACTGCCTCAAGGAAGGCGGTCTTACGGTCGAGGGGCTGGATCACGTCGCGTTCTACGAGAAGCCTTTGCTCCGGTTCGAACGCCTGCTGGCCTCGCACCTGGCCTACGCGCCGTGGGGCTTCGCGTCGTTTCGCAAGGCCATGCCGGTGTGGCTCAAGCAGAAGCTGTGGCTGGAGTCCCTGCTCCAGGACGAGCTGGGCTATCCGCGCGACATCCTGTTCGTCGAGCACCACGAGTCGCACGCGGCGTCCGCGTTCTTTCCCTCCCCGTTCGAGGAGGCCGCGGTGCTGACGCTGGACGGCGTCGGCGAGTGGGCCACCGCCGGCTACGGCATGGGCCGCGGCCACCGGCTCGACCTTCTGGGCGAGATCGATTTTCCCCACTCTCTCGGCCTGCTCTATTCCGCGATGACCTACTACCTCGGCTTCAAGGTCAACTCCGGAGAGTACAAGGTGATGGGGCTGGCACCGTACGGCGAGCCGCGCTTCAGGGACCTGATTTTCGACAACCTGATCCGGCTGCGCGAGGACGGCTCGTTCACGCTGGATATGCGCTTTTTCAACTACGGCGCGGGCCTGACGATGACCAACCAGCGCTTCCACGATCTTTTCGGCGGGCCGCCGCGCCCGCCGGAAGGCCGGCTCGACCGGCGCCACATGGACCTGGCCCGCTCCATTCAGGAGGTCACCGAGGAGGTGATGTCGCGCATGGCGCGCCACGCGCGCAAGGAGACGGGCGCGAGGAACCTGTGCCTGGCCGGGGGCGTGGCGCTCAACTGCGTGGGCAACGGGCGCATCCTGCGCGAGAAGACCTTCGACCGCGTCTGGATTCAGCCCGCGGCCGGCGACGCGGGCGGCGCGTTGGGCGCGGCCCTGCTGGCCTGGCATCATTACCTCGGCAAGCCCCGGACGGCCGACCCCGCGCGCGACTCCCAAAGCGGCACCTTGCTGGGGCCGGAGTACTCGGCCGCCGAGATTCAGCGCTGCCTCGACGGCATCGGCGCGCCGTACCGGAAGCTGGCCCCCGCGGAGCTGTCGGAGGCGGTCGCCGAGCGCCTGGCCGACGGGCGCATCGTCGGCTGGTTCTCCGGCCGCATGGAGTACGGCCCGCGCGCGCTGGGCGCGCGCAGCATCCTGGGCGATCCGCGCCGCGCGGACATGCAGTCGAAGATGAACCTGAAGATCAAGTTCCGCGAATCGTTCCGCCCGTTCGCGCCCGCGGTCCTGCGCGAGCGCGCGTCCGAGTACTTCGAGCTCGAGTCCGAAAGCCCGTACATGCTGCTGGTAGCGCCCGTGAAAAAAGAGCGCCGCAAGCCGGAGTCCGCCGACGACGCCGCGCTGTTCGGCATCGAGCGCTTGAACAAGCCGCGCTCGGACATCCCCGCGGTCACCCACGTGGACTACTCGGCGCGCGTCCAGACGGTGGCGCGCCAGGACAACCCCGCGTTCTACGATCTGCTGGCCGCCTTCGAGAGGAGGACCGGCTGCGCGGTCCTGGTCAACACCTCGTTCAACGTCCGCGGCGAGCCCATCGTGTGCCGCCCGGAGGAGGCGTACGCGTGCTTCATGCGCACCGGCATCGACGACCTGGTGCTGGGAGAATTCCTTCTGACGAAGACTGAACAGCCGAAAAGCACGGAGGGCTCGGAATGGATGACGCAGTTCGCCTTGGACTGAAGGAGGAGCCGCGGCAGACGCGGCTGCGCGGGTTCGGCGCGGGCCTGGCGGCGGTCCTGGCCCTCTTCGCGCTCCTGTCCTGGCGCCGCCATGGGCACGCCGCGCCCTGGTACGCCGCCGCGGGCGCGGCCAGCGCCCTGCTGGCGTGGCTGAGCCCGGCCGCGTTCGGCCCCGTCTACGGGCCGTGGATGAAAGTGGCGGACACGCTGGCGGAGATCAACACCTTCCTCATCACCGGCTTCCTCTATTTCCTGGTCGTCGCGCCGTACGCGCTCGTCCTGAGACTGCTCGGGCGCGATCCGCTGAAGCGCGAAGGCGCGCGCCCGGGCACGGACTGGCTGGCGCGCGAGAAGCCCGCGGATTTCCGCGGCTACGAGAACACGTACTAAAACCCTCAAGGAGGAACGGACCATGTCGAAGCTGAAGGCGCTGGGAGAGCTGTGGAACTTCATGAAGGTGCGCAAGCGCTTCTGGCTTACGCCCATCGTGCTCGTGCTGCTTTTGGTCGGCATCCTCGTCGTCGTGTCGCAGACATCCGCCGTCGCGCCGTTCATCTACACCCTGTTTTGACGATGACCGCGCCCCTCGCCGCCGCCGGCCCGCTCGCGCCGCGCCGCCTGCCGTGGCTGGTCGGCGCCGCGGCGGCGGCGCTGTACCTGGCCGTTCCCGCGGCGCGCTACAACTTCGACGGCGTCGCGTGCGCGATCGCCGTGGACCTGGGCGACCTGCGCCACCTCGTCCACGGCAATCATCTCGGCTACGGGATTCTGGGCTATGGGTGGTTCTCCCTGTGGAAACTCGCCGGATACCAGGGCCCGGCGCTGTACGCCCTCCAGGCCTTAAGCTCCCTGCTGGGCGCGGCGGCGGCCGGCGTGCTCGCGCGGCTTCTCATGGGCCTGGGCCTGCGCCCCGCGACGGCCGCGACCGCGGCGCTGGGCCTGGCGGTCTCCGAGTTTTATTGGACGTGGTCGCTCGAAGCCCAGGTCTATCCGCTCGGCGCGCTGTTCCTGGCGCTGACGGCGGCCGAAGCCTTCCGCGAGCGCCCGCGCCCCGTCCTGCTGGGGCTGTTCCACGCCGGCGCGATGCTGGGCCACGTCGGGCACGTCATGTTCGCCCCCGCCGTCGCCTGGCTCCTGTGGAAGAGGCCCAAGGACGTTTTAGCCTGGGCGGCCTCCGCCGCCGCCGCGCTGCTGGCGGCGTACGCCGCCGCCGCGCTATTCTGCGTAAAGCCCGCGTCGTACGAGGACGCGCGCGTCTGGCTGTTGGGCTCCGCGGCCCTGACTCTGGATAAACATTTCCTGTGGCACGGCGGCTGGACCTGGGCGAATCTGGCCGGCTGGCTGTTCACCTCGACGCGAATGTGGGGCGCGGGAACTCTGGGAGCCGCCGCGGGCTGGGGCTTGGCCGCGCTGGGCGCGCGAACCGCGGCGCCCGGGCCGCGGCGCCGCGCGGCGCTGGCCTGCGTCATCGGACTTTTCGGCTACGCCCTGCTGTTCATGTCCTGGGAGCCCCGCACGCCGGTCTACCGCGTCTCGGATTTCATCCTGCTCTGGGTCCTGATCGCGCTGGGCGTGGACGCCTGGCCCGGCCGCGAGACGGTGAAGCGCGCCCTGCCGGCCGCGGCGGTCGTCGCGCTCGGAGCCTGGAACCTGGTCGCCGTCGTGCTTCCGGGCGGCGACCCCGGACGCAACGTCCCCCTGCGGACGGTCCTGCGCTTGGCGGCCGCATGGCCGGAGAACGCCTGGGTGGTGGCCGGCGGCCAATACCAAGTCTACATTCCGTACTTCGCCCACCGTCGCCCCATCGACGCGCGCTATTACGAGGGCCGGCCCGAAGCGCTCGCCGCGCGGCTGGCGGCGCTCTCGGCGGCGGGCGAGCCGGTCTTCGTGATGCCCGGGACGCTGACGCCGGAGTGGCGGCAACGCCTGGGCGCCCTCGCGCACGACGCCGTGGACGACAGCGGCGAACTCTGGCGCTTGAAAAGACGCTGAGCGTCGGCGGCGGACGGGGGCGGAGACCGTCACTCCAGCCCTACGGGCTCCTCGTTGGCCGAAGCGGGACGGCCGCTTTCCAGTTCCTCCTCGGTGGGAAGGGGCTGGGGCTCGTCGCTCTTCGGAACCTGGGTCGGGAGGGTCGTCGTCGAGGTCTCGGAGTCCGGCGGCAGGACCGAACCGGACGCGCCCACGGCGGTCTCGCCGGCCAAGGAGACGGCGAGGGGCTTCGAATGGTCGATGTCGCAGTACCTCTTGGGCTCGGTGCCGGTCATGAACGCTTCCAGGAGCTTGTTCTTTTTCGAACACTCGGGACCATACAGCATGCCGGTCGTCGCGTCGATGGCGGAAAACGAGATGCCGGGCGGAACGGGGAAGTCGCGCTTGGGCATGTCCTTCAGCACGTCGCCCATGATCTCGGTCCACCACGGCACGACGGTGGAGCCGCCGGTCCAGTCCTTGCGTCCCAAGGAGGCGAAGTCGTCGTAGCCCATCCACGCGCCGGCGACCACGTCGGGGGTGTAGCCGATGAACCACAGGTCCCGGTTGTCGTTGGAGGTGCCGGTCTTGCCGGCGAGCGGACGATTGAGCCTGCGGGCCAACTGGGCGGTGCCGTTCTGCACGACGCCCTTCATCAAGTTGGCGACCAGGTAGGCCAGCTGGGGCGCCATGGCCTCGCGCTCGGTGGGCATATGGGACTCCAGCACGTGGCCGGCGGCGTCCTCGACGCGCTCGACGGTGTACGGGGTCACGGCGATGCCGCCGTTGGCGAAGGCGGCGAACGCTCCGGTCATCTCCAGCGGGGTCACCACCGACGCGCCCAGGCCCAGCGCGGGAGCCGGCTCCAGCTGGGACACGATGCCCGCGCGATGGGCGATCTCGACGACCAGCGGCGGGCCGACCTGGGTGATGAGGTTGATCGACGCGATGTTGCGCGAGTGCGCCAGCGCGGTCCGCAAGGTGACGCGGCCCATGAATTTGCCGTCGAAGTTGTTCGGGACCCAAATCTTGAAGTCCGGGGAAGCGGCGAAGGGCTGGGTCGCCAGGTTGATGGAGTACTGGTCGGTCGCGCCCTCCAGCAGGCGCCAGTCGCGGCCGTCGAAGTAATAGGCCAGCGGGGCGTCGTCGACCAGGCTCGCCGGGGTCATGCCGGTGTTCAGCGCGGCGGCCCAGACGAACGGCTTGAAGGTGGAGCCGGGCTGGCGCTTGGCCTGGGTGGCGCGGTTGAAGTGGGAGTCGCGTCCGCCGATCATGGCGCGCACGGCGCCGGTCTTCACGTCGATCAGGACGAAGGCGCCCTGGATCTTCGACAGCGGCCCGGTGGAAACGTCCGGGCTCAGGGGCTCGCCCTTGGCCTGGAGCTCCTTGAGCTTCTTCTGGTGCTCGATCTCGGCCTTGGCGTCGAAGTCGTCGAGGGCTTTGGCCATCACCGCCTCGGCCTTCTTCTGCTGGTCCAGGTCGAGGGTGGTGTAGATCTTCAAGCCGCCGCGCCACAAAGCCGCGGTGCCGAACTTGCGCTCCAGGCGCCGGCGCACGTGCTCGACGAAGTACGGGGCCTGGGTCTCCAGGCCGACGGGCTTGGACGACGGCATGGGCTGGTAGATCGCGGCGTCGCGCTCGGCCGCGGTGATCATCTTCTCCTCGAGCATGCGCTGAAGCACGACGGCGCGCCGCCGGCGCGCGTTCTCGGGCTTGAAGAACGGGGAGTTCGCGCGCGGGGCGCGGATCAGGCCGGCCAGCAGGGCGCAGTCGGCCAAGGTCAAGTCCGAGACCTCCTTGCCGAAGTAGTTGCGCGCGGCGGATTGCGCGCCGTACGCGCCCTCGCCGAAATACACCTGGTTCAGATAGAACTGCAGGATCTCCTGCTTGGAGAAATTCTTCTCGATCTGCAGGGCCAGCAGAACCTCGCGTATCTTGCGCGAGAACTTGCGCTCCGGCTTCAGGAATATCTGCTTGGCCAGCTGCTGGGTGATGGTCGACGCGCCCTGCACCACGCGCCGCGCGATGAAGTTGCGCGCCGCCGAGCGCAGCATGCCTTTGGGCGAGATGCCCCAATGGCGCATGAAGTTATCGTCCTCGACGGCGATCACGGCGTTCTGCAGATCGACGGGAATCTTGGACAGCGGCAGAAGCGCGCGCTTCTCGATGGAAAACTCGGCCACCGGCGCGCCCTTCACATCGTACACGCGCGTGGTCAGGGACGGAACGTACTCCTCCAGCGTCTGCATGGGCGGCAGCCCCATCAGCAGCTTGCGCAGGGACCACGAGCCGAGGAAGACCGTCAGTAAGGCCAACGCGGCCAAGCCGTAGAATCGCGACCGGAGCATGCGAAGCGATTCTATCATTTCCCCTCCGGCTTGACGCCCGGCGGCGCGTCCCTTACACTGGCCCCATGGCCTCCCCGGAGCCGAAAGAAGAGATCGTCATCAAGCTGGACGGCAAGGTCGTGCCCTTGGACTCGCTCCCCCCCGAGCTCAGAACGGACGTCGAGCGCCGCATCAAGGAAGGCCGCGCGTCCTACGCCGCCAAGTATCCCGCCGGCGGGCTGCGCATGAACATCAACGTGAAAGTAAAGACCTCGAAAGAAGCCCTCCGGGCCGCCGGCGCCGCCAAGCCAAAATGACGGTCGATGGCACTACCTGAAAGTCCATGTCCTAAGACCTAGAATGAATAGGTCCTCCCGATTATTTATGGCGGGCCTAAAGCCTCCTTCCTCCTGCCCTATAGGCCGATGAGACCAGCCGATCTGGGAACTAACCTGATTTACGGATGCATGCGCACCGACACAAGAAAAAAATCGGCTCTCGTAACCGCATTTTTTTGGCGACGGCATTGCTTTGGACGAGCCTTCCCGTCGATAAAGTATCCGCCGCGGCTGAAATTAGAGTCGATGCCCGCCCGCCGATTAGCCCCATTGGCGGCGGTGAATTAGCTCAGGCGATCGGCGGCATCGCGCTAGAATTGCCTCCCCTCTGGCGCGGACCGGTCGATCATTTTCTCGGTTCGGAAAACACCGATCCTCATGCCTTGGGAAACGCCCTGATGCACTTACCGGTTACGGAAGTTCCCGGCTTAGCCAACGCCGCTCCGATGGAAGGCGCTCGGCGCCTGATCGACCGTGCCGCCGAAGGTGCCGCGGAACACACGGCGCTCATATTGATGGGGCTTGATTTGATCCTGACTCTCAGCCCCCTCGACAGGACTAATATCGCCCGATCTCTCGCGGCTCAACACGCCTACTCAGCGCTCCCTCCAGAAAGACGCGTTGCGGTCGAACGGACGATAAAAGACGCCTTGGCGCGCCTCATGCTTCCACCCCAGATCGAGGGTGCGTCGACCTCTATCGCGGCAGAGGATTCCACTCGTAGATTCCTTTGGAAGGGCATTCAACGTTGGCTCCCGAACAAAAAAGAGCCAGAACCAGCCCGGATATCGGCTCGATTGACAGACGGCCGAATACATGCGCTTACGGAAGCCCAGTTTAAAGAACGTTTCGGCGTAACCTACACGCCGACGTTGTATTTTTCGCGGGAACCCTCAAGCGCGTTGATTGAGAGCGGGCCTGCCATGTATGCCGAAGTGCCTCTGACGCAAAGACTTATAATCGACGCTTATCGACCTCAGGCGACGGGCGGACATACGGCTCCGCTTTTCATCGACAAGGTAAGCGACGAGGTCGGATTGGGACTATTCGCGGGATCCGACATTCATCCCAGACAAATGATCGGAGAGTATGCAGGTCAAGTAGTCGCTTCGATCGTCGCGACGTTGTCGGGGAAAACGGAATACGCCTTCGGGTATCCGTCACACCCCAATTTCATCATAGATCCAAAGCGGCGGGGAAATCTGATTCGATACGCCAATCACTCGGTCGCTCATGCGAATTCTTTTTCCCTTCCGGTATTCGATGGACGTTTGTGGCATATAATCCTCGTTGCTAGCCGAAAAATTAGTCGAGGCTCCCAGATATTATTCAACTATGGGGGGGATTATTGGACAACCCGGGATTCCCGCGAACTCAGGCCTTAAGCGATGAGAAGCCGTACTTGACGGGACGGAGCAAGTCCGGTCAGTCCGGCTTCAGGAGGTCGGCGAGGTCGGGATAGCCCTTGGCGCGGGCCAGCGACTCGGCGGTGTCGCCATCGCGGTTGCGGGCGTCGCGGCGGGCGCCGCGGGAGAGCAGGAGCTTGGCGGTCTCGATGCGTCCCTGGCGGGCGGCCAGGATGAGGGGACGGTTGCCGTCCGGATCGGAGGTCTCCAGGTCGTCGCCGCCGTCCAGCAGGGCGGCGACGACGTCGGTGCGGCCCTTGAGGCAAGCCCAGATCGGAAGAGCGTCGTGTAG
>CAIQSZ010000069.1 GCA_903874575.1 uncultured Elusimicrobia bacterium | reverse complement strand
CCGACGCCGGCCCGGTCTCGGTGTCCGGCGGCTTGATCGCGCCCGGCGAGCCGCGTCTTCTGCGCTTCGGAGCCCTGCGCATCGACGTCCGTCCGGCTGGCAAGATGATCGTGCTCGCCAACACCGACGCGCCCGGAGTCATCGGCCGCGTTGGCACTCTGTTGGGCAAGGCGGGCGTAAACATCGCCGACATGCGCGTGGGACGGCGCTCGCCTCACGGCGAGGCGGTCATGGTGCTCAACGTCGACGAGGCGGTGTCCGCGGCGGTGCGTGCCGAGTTGGCGCTTCTGGACGGCATCCGTCGAGTCCACTGGGTGGAGATTTGACCCCGGAGCGTTGCCCCGGCTGCGGAACAAAGCTTACTCCGAATCTCCTCGCGTGTCCGAATTGCCCGATCTCGTTTCCCGAAGGCGATGACTCGTCCGGCGGCTTAGGCAATCCGCTGAAGCAGTCTGCCTACTGGGACTTCGTGATGCCTGCGCTGTTTTTCGCGACGCTCGCGGCGGCGGTCTGGTACATCGCTCTCGGCCTCTTCCGACTGGCGGAAGACAACAAGAGATATAACGCCGAGGCGCCGTCCTTTTTGCGTCCCCCCGCGCAAGCCAGGAACGAGGCGACGGACGCCGCGAAAATCTCCGGCGACGACGTCGCCCCCGCCCCCGCCCCCGCCCCCGCCCCGGCGGATGCGGACGGCGCTACCACCGTTATTTCAATCACGCCTATCGAACCGCCGGGGCCGAGCGTCGCAGGCCTTAAGCCTTCCGTCTCGGCGCGTGCGGCGTCGGAGTGGAAACTCCGCGGACGCGTGTTCGACCTGGAGACGCTGAATCCGCTCGGCGGCGTCGTGCTGGAATTGATCGATGAACGGACTAATGCCCGGTTCAGGACGCGTTCGGATTCGAATGGATTCTATCGCATCCTCGTCCCCGCGCTGAGCGGCCGCGGTTACGTGACGACCTTGGCGCGGGACGGCCGCTTTTCGAACTTCTTGGATCCGGCGACGCCCTCCGTCCGCGCCTTGTCGGAGGTCGACCGCCGGGCGTTGGCGAAGAGCCTTTCGGCCACGCTCACCTCGGCCCCGGTGATGATCGCGGCAAAAGACTCTTCTCCGCTGATCACCGACTTCTATCTGGCGCCGCGTCCTTAAGCGCGCCCGTCACCAGAGCGAGGAACTCTTTCCCCGCTGATTCGACGTCCGAGTCGTCCGCCCGCGACGGCGTTCCGTCGTTGTCGGGGCGAAGATCCGATACGGGACCCAGGATGGCGCCGACGCATAGATCGACGCTGCCGCCGTCCTGACGCGCCCAGCGGCTGGATTCCTCGGCAAGCCGCAGCGCTTTTCCGTCGAACGCGACGATGCCTCGCTCTCGGGCGACTTCCAGCCATTCGCGCGTCGCCAGCAACGGCGACGGCAGGCCGGAGAAGAGAACGACTTTTTTGCGCCGCTCCGCGCAGGCGTTGCGAAACGGTATGGACGTATCCAAGGAGGAGAAAAAATCCGTGGGGCGCATGATGCCGACAAGAGCCGTTCGCTCGTCGACGACCGCGGCGGGCCCCGCGTAGAAGACCCGCCGCGCGCCGCGCTTGACCAGCGGTTCCAGAGAGGCCGCAAGTATCTCGCCGAAGTCCGTCCGGCGCGCCTGCAACGTCGCCGCCGTGCCGTCGCCCGCGCGGAAGTAGGTCAGCCTCCAGTAGTCGTTCTCATAGACGCCGAGGATGCGGTTCTTCCAGGTCCGGGCGAAGAAGTCCGGGTAGCCTATGATGATGTCGTCGGCCCTGAACGGGACGCTGTCCAAAAGCGAAGCCATGGCCGCTACGCCCCGCGGCGTCCACAGGCAGTCGCGACAGGTCAGGGTGCGCGCGACGGCCCCCGTTCCTCCGGGCGCCCCGTCAAATCGAGACCAGCGCGCTCGGGCGTGCAGAAAAAGATCCCGCCCGTAGAAATCGGAGTAGACGACGCGCGGCGGCAGGCCCGGCTCCGGCGCGAGGACGTAGGTATTGCGACCGGAACTCGCGTACGGCGCGCGGAGACGATAGGCGCGCCGATAGCCGACGCCGCGATAATGCGGCAACAGATCCAGGAACGACCCGAGGTAGAAATCCAGATTCCACCTATGACGGCGCAGGAACGCTCCGGTCGCGTCGAATCGGTCCGCGTAATCCGGGGGCTCGACGATCAGCGGCGTTTCAGAGATCGGCAAGATCGCGTCGGCTCCGGGTCCGTCTTCCGTCGATAGGGAGGGACCGCGCGCGGCTTCGGGCGGCAT
>CAIQSZ010000068.1 GCA_903874575.1 uncultured Elusimicrobia bacterium | reverse complement strand
GCAGGAGGTGTTGGTGGACCTCCTGCCCAAGGACCCCGAGGACGCGAAGAACTGCTACTTGGAAATCCGCGCCGGCGCGGGCGGGGAGGAAGCGGCGTTGTTCGCCGCCGAACTTTTGCGCATGTACCTGCGTTTCGCCGAGAGCAAGGGCTGGAAGGTCGAGACCCAGGATATCTCCATGACCGGCCTGAAGGGGATGAAGCAGGCCGTGGTGTTCATCACCGGCAAGGACGTCTACTCCTGGCTGCGCGCGGAGGGCGGCGTCCACCGCGTCCAGCGCGTGCCCGCCACCGAGGCCTCCGGGCGAGTGCACACCTCGACGGTCACCGTCGCCTTGATGCCCGAGGCGGAGGAAGTGGAAGTCCAGGTCCGCGCCGAGGACCTGAAGTTCGACACCTATCGCGCGGGCGGCGCCGGCGGCCAAAACGTGAACAAGGTCGAGACCGCGGTGCGCATTACCCACATCCCGACGGGCGTCGTCGTCGAGTGCCAGGAAGAGCGCTCCCAGGGCCGCAACCGCGAGAAGGCCATGAAGCGCCTCTACGCCATCCTGGCCGAGGCCGAGAGGGCGCGCGCCGCCTCCTCCAGCGCGTCGGCGCGCCGCACCCAGGTGGGCACCGGCGACCGCTCCGAGAAGATCCGCACCTACAACTTCCCGCAGTCGCGCGTCACCGACCACCGGTTGGAACGGTCCTGGCATAACCTGGACGAGATCATGGAAGGGGCCGTCGGCCCGGTCCTGCAGGCCCTGCGCGAGGAGTCTCGCCGCCTGCGCATGGAGGCCGCGCAGTGAACGCCGCGGGGTGGCTGGCCAAGGGCGTCGCTCATCTGGAGGAGCGCCGGGTCCCGGAGGCGAAGGCCAACGCCGAGTTCATGATGGCCGAGGTCCTAGGCACGGGGCGCGGGACCATGCTGACGCGCGGCAGCCAGGAACTCAGCGAGAAGCAGAGTTTCCAATTTTGGTCGTGGATCAAGGAGCGGGGCAAGCGCGTGCCGCTGGCCTATCTGCTGGGCCATCAGCCGTTTCTGGGCCTCAAGATCGAGGTGACGCGCGATTCGCTCATCCCGCGGCCGGAGACCGAGGAACTGACGCTGGAGTGCGAGCGGCTGGTGAAGTCGCTGAATGTCCCGGCGCCGAAGATCCTGGAGATCGGCACGGGGACCGGGTGCGTGGCCATCGCGCTCGCCCAACTCCTGCCCGACGGCACCGTGTTCGCCACCGACGTCAGCGACAAGGCTCTCGCGCTGGCGCTGAAAAACGCGATCGCGCACCACGTCGGCAACCGCATCCGCTTCGTGCGCGAGGACTTGTTCTCCGACAAGCAGGGCCTGCGCGGCTGGGCGGACCTGGTCGTTTCGAACCCTCCGTACATTCCGACCAAGGACCTCGACGAACTGGAGCCCGAGGTGCAGTGCGAGCCGCGCTTGGCGCTGGACGGCGGCAAGGACGGCCTGGAGGCCATCCGCGCCATCGTGAAGGCCGCTCCCAAGTTGCTCAAGCCCGGAGGCTTCCTGGCCCTCGAGATCGAGGCGCGCCAGGGGCCGTCCGTCTCCAAGTTGTTGAGCGCGGCCGGTTTCTCGGGCGTGAACATTAAGAAGGACGCCCAGGGCCGGGACCGTTTCGTCTATGGCTCGGTCGGAAAATTGGTAAAGTGAGCCCCCTATGGACCGCTTAGTCATCGAAGGCGGAAGGCGCTTGGAGGGGACCCTCCCCGTCAGCGGCTCCAAGAACGCCGCGCTCCCCATCCTGATCGCGACCTTGCTCACCGACGAGCCCTGCGTCGTCGAGAACTGTCCGACCGGCTTGCGCGACATACGCACCACCGTGCGCCTGCTGGAAAGCCTGGGCAAGAAGACGAAGGTGACCGGCTCCGTCGTGCGCGTGGAGTCCACCGGCTCGCTGAAGACCCAGGCCCCTTACGATATCGTCAAACAGATGCGCGCGTCCGTCCTGGCCGCGGGCCCCCTGCTGGCGCGCTTTGGCCTGGTGCGCGTGCCCATCCCTGGCGGCTGCGCCATCGGACTGCGCCCCATCGACATTCATCTCAAGGGCTTCGAGACCATGGGCGCGCGCCGCATCGCCGATCAGGGCGACATCATCATGAGCGCGGCCCGGCTGCGCGCCGGTCCCATAAGACTGCGCTTCCCCAGCGTCGGCGCCACCGAGAACTTGATGATGGCCGCCGCCGTCACTCCCGGCCGCACGACGATCAAGAACGCCGCGCGCGAGCCCGAGATCGAGGATCTGGCCGCGTTCTTGGTCCGGCTGGGCGCCGCCGTCTCCGGCGCGGGAACTTCTACCGTCGTCGTCATGGGCCGCGCCAAGCTTCACGGCGCGCGTTACAAGGTGATGGCCGACCGCATCGAGGCGGGGACCTTCCTGATCGCGACCGCCGCCGCGGGCGGCAAGGTCCGGGTGGCCGGCGCCGAAGCCTCGCATTTGACCGCGGTGTTGGCCGCGCTCAAGAAGGCCGGCGCGAAGATTTCGTCGGGCAAGGGGTGGATCGAGATCTCCATGGACCGCCGGCCGAAATCGGTCGCCGTGAAGACCTCTCCGCACCCGGGCTTTCCCACCGATCTGCAGGCCCCGTGGATGGCTCTGATGACCTTGGCGACCGGCTTCACCAAGGTCGGCGAGACCGTCTTCGAGAACCGTTTCATGCACGCCGCCGAGTTGGGCCGCATGGGCGCGAGGATCGCCGTATCCGGCTCCGAGGCCGTGGTGGCCGGCGTGGAACGCCTTTCGGGCGCGCCCATCATGGCCTCCGATCTGCGCGCGGGCGCGGCCCTGCTGATCGCCGCGCTGGCGGCCAAGGGCCGCACGACCATTCAGCGCGTCTACCACATTGACCGCGGCTACGAGGCCGTCGAGCGCAAGCTCGCCCGCGTCGGCGCGCGCGTCGAGCGCGTAAAATGACCTTCGTTTCGGCCCTGGCCGTTCTCGCGGCCCGCCAGGAGACGCGCGTCGAACTGGGCTTGGACCGCATGCGCGCGCACCTGTCGCGGCTGGGCGACCCGCAGGAAAAAGTCCCCGCGTTCCATGCGGCTGGCACCAACGGCAAAGGCTCCACCTGCGCCATGCTGGCTTCCGTGCTGCGCGCGTCCGGCCGCCGGACGGGGTTATACGTCTCGCCGCATCTCCTCGACGTGCGCGAGCGCGTCTGCGTGGACGGCCGCCCGATCTCCGAGCGCGACTTCGCGCGTTTGTTCGCCCGCGCCCTGCGCGCGGAAGGGAAGTCCAAACTCACGTATTTCGAACTGCTCACGTCCGTCGCTTTTCAATATTTCGCCCGCAAGAAATGCGACGTCATGGTGCTGGAGACGGGACTGGGCGGGAGATTGGACGCCACCAACGTCATCCGGGCTCCGTTGGCCGCGCTGGTCACCTCGGTGGACTTCGACCACCAGGCGTTTCTGGGCGGGACTCTGCCGCGCATCGCCGCCGAGAAGGCGGGCATCTTCAAGCGCGGCCGTCCCGCACTGTGCGCCGACCTGCCGCCCGCGGCGCTGCGCGAGATGAGGCGGACGTCCGATTCGCTGGCCGTCGTGCGCCGACCTTGGAGGACCGTGAGCGTCGGCTGGGCGCGCGGCGCCCAGGTCCTGCGCGCGCCGGGCGGCGCGCGCTACCGCCTGAGCCTGCTGGGCTCGCGCCAAGGCGAGAACGCCGCGCTCGCGTTCGCGGCCGTGCAGGCGTCGGGGTTGAAAGTTTCCTCGTCGGCGTGGAGGAAGGGCCTGTCCGCCGTGCGCTGGCCGGGCCGGGTCGAACCCGTCCGCCTCGGACGCAAGACGCTCATCGTCGACGGCGCTCATAATCCCGAAGCCGCGCGGGCCCTGGCCGCGACCTGGAAGGCCTCTCCGTGGGCGAAGGGCCCCGCGCGCTGGATTTTGGGCATGATGCGCGACAAGGATCGAGCGGGCGTGCTGTCGCCGCTGTCGCCGTTCCTGCGCGACGTGGTCGTGGTGAGAT
>CAIQSZ010000067.1 GCA_903874575.1 uncultured Elusimicrobia bacterium | reverse complement strand
GCTGGACCGGCGGAGCTTCATCAAGGCATCGCTGGCACCGGCGGTCTTCGCCACCCCGCACGGTCCGGCCATGCATCCGGCAGGGGGCGCCGAGTTGCCGCCGGAAGGTCCCGCCGCGGGTTTCGACCGCCTGCGCCGCGTGCGCGGCGTCGGTCCCGCGCGCGCCGCCGCCCTTACCGCCGCGGCGGAACTCGGACGGCGCGGGCGGCCCGACCCGCGCCCGGTGGTGGACTGCGCGCGCGCCGCGGCGGGTCTGGTCCCGGAGGCCGTGAGGACCGCGCGCAAGGAGCATTTCCTGATCTTCTGCTTGAACGCGCGCCGCCAACTCATCCACCACGAGACGGTTTCCGTGGGCACGCTTTCGGCCAGCCTGGTTCATCCGCGCGAGGTCTTCGCGCCCGCCATCGCGCACGCGGCCGCCGCCGTCGTCGCCGTCCACAACCATCCGTCAGGCGACCCCGAGCCTTCGGCCGAGGACCGCGAGGTCACGCGCCGCCTCCAGCGCGCGGGAGAACTTCTGGGCATCCCGCTCGCCGACCACGTCGTCGTCAGCGAGACGGGCTTCTTCAGCTTCCGGGAACACGGAATACTTTGAAACCGATATAATCGCGTCGTGAGAGGATGGGCCGTGCGGACGCCGCTATTATTGGTCGCGCTGTCGTCGTTCACCGGCTGCGACTCCTATCATTTCGTCCTGGGGACTTGGCGCGACGACACGCGCCGTCCGGTCGAGGCGCTGAAGCACTATGAGGCGTTTCTGGAGTCGCGCGCGAAGGACCCGCGGGCGTGCCAAGCGCGCCTGCGCGCGGCGCGGATTTACCGCGGCTGGGGACGTTACGCCGAGGCACGAAGGCATTACGAGGCGGCCGCGCGCGATTTTCCCGGCATGAAGGCGTGCGCGGACATCGCCGCGCTGTCGCTCCTATCCTGCCCGGACTACTTCCCCCTCGACCGGGGCCGCAGTTGGTCGTACGTGGACAGCGACACCGGGGGCAAGGCGATGCGCCTGGATTGGGAGGTGCGCCAGTCGTCGGGTCCGGCCGCCGCGTCCGTCCGGACGGTGCTTTTTGCGGGCGATAAGCGCCTGCGCGAGTCCTTGGAATCGTACGCGAAGCGGGACTGGGCCTTGTGGCGCGCGGACGCGCGGCCCGCGGAACCGTTTCTGCGCTATCCGTTCGGCCAGGACCAGGCCTGGTCGGGCAAGCGCGGCAAGACCGAGGTCGACTGGCTCATCATGTCGACCACGGAGACGGTGACGACGGCGGCGGGCCGGTTCCCCGGCTGTCTGAAGGTCCGCGAGCGCGACCGCCGCTATCCCGCCACCTGGCGCTACGACTATTACTGCCCCGATGTGGGCCGCGTGAAGACCACCGTCGGAGGACCCGGCTTCGAGAACCCGAACACCGAACTGCTCCGGTTTGATAAAATGGAGTAGGTGAAGCTTCCCCGCCCCCTGTCGCACTCGTCGATCTCGCTCTATAACGAGTGCCCTCAGAAGTATAAGTTCAAGTACGTCGACAAGATACCCGAGAAGCCGCGTCATTTCTTCTCGTTCGGCCAAAGCGTCCATCTGGCTCTTGAGTTCTTTTACG
>CAIQSZ010000066.1 GCA_903874575.1 uncultured Elusimicrobia bacterium | reverse complement strand
GTCACGGTGTCCGACCTCGACGGGAAATATTACAAGACGCGCTATCTCGGCGCGCGCCGCGTCGTGCCCTAGACATTCGACTCGGGACTCGCGCGAATCCGAGGCCTAAGATTAGTAATCTTCAAGCGCTTTGGCCGTCTGTGCGACCCTGTCTTGCAACGCCGCGACATTCAATAGCGGCTTACTATCAACGGTAGGTAGCGGCGTCTGACTATCGACGATGCGCAGCAACCTCTCCAATTCGGTTTTCAAAACTATCGGCTCATACTTATCGCATGTTAGCTGCCCTTTATCCGGAGTACAGCGAGTCCATATATATCCGAAGATATCCCGGATCGCGATAAGAGGCTGTACTGTGGTCGTAACCTCTCCCGACTGAGAAATAATCGGCAGCGACTTGGCATCCAATTGAAAAATTTCACCAAAGTCGTCGGTATAATACGCGCCCTCTTGATTCAGCGGAATGCGCACGATATCATGACCAGCGTAAGTGAGACCTTGAGTGAACCAAGATGTTTTCGTTATTTTTCCATCTAGAAACGAGGCCCTTTCAGTCACTAGCGCAAATCCGCCTGGACCGGGCAATACAATATTCATCCGAACCTCGGAGTCTAGGGCAACACACGTGCGGGCCGGGACGATACCCAGCACGAACGCAAACAACGCGATATTGGAACGGCGCATGAGCTTCATGCCATGACTGTAGCTCCGCTCGCGGCAAGCCGTAAGTGCCCTTGGACCTAGTTCAACGCGGCCCAATGAACCCAGTTTTTCTTGGCAGGGCCCAGCGCAGGAGCGGCCAGCACGCGAAGGTGCAGGCGGTGCCGGCCAGCGACAGCGCGGCCATCGCGAAGTAGGGAGTGCGGGAGGCGGCCAGGCGCTCGTACAGCGCGCCGCCGGCCCAGTTCGACGCCGAGGCGGCGATGTTGAACACGGCCATGAACGCGGCGAACGCGGTGGCCTCGGCGCCTTCCGGGCAGGCGCGCGCGGCCAGGTCCATCCAGGCCAGACGGAACACCACGCCGGTCAGGCTGAACAGCACGGTCAGAATCAAAGTCGACCATGGACCGACGTAGAACAGGTATAGGAGGCTGAGGCAACCGCCCAAGCTTACCGACAAGCGCGCGATCGTCTCGGTCCCGCCGCTGCGCGAGGACCAGCGGCCGAACAAGGCGGCCCCCGCCACGCCGGCCAAGCCGCCGACGGTCGTGATCAGGCCGATGAATTCCGGGGAGAGCTTTAGGGCGACGCTCTGGTAGTAGAACTGCGCGGTCCCCAGGAAGGGGCAGAAGTCCCATAAAAAAATCGCCGCCGCCACGGCCCAGGCGCGCGGATCGACGGCGAGCGTCTTGAGTCCCGCCCAACCGCGGGCGGCCGCCTCCGGTACGCGGCCGACGCAAGGCTCGTCGATCCAGAAGGCGGACAGCGCCGTCAACAAAGGGAAGACGGCGGCCAACAGGAAAACGCTCTTATAGCTGGCGTGGGCGGCCAGCCAGCCTCCGCCCAAGCCGGTCAGTATCAAGGTCGCGTACAGCGTCCCGATCTGGACCGCCTGGTAGGGCCCGGTCTTGCCCCGGTCCTGGCCGCGTTCGACCATCACGCCGTCGCAGACGACGTCCAAGAGCACGAAGCCGACGTTGACGAGAAGAAGGAGCGCCAGCGTCGGACCGTAGCGGTAGCCGCGCGTGAACGCAAGCAGGCTCCAACCAGCGGTGGTCAGCAGGGAGACGGCGATCATGTGCGGCACGCGCCGCCGTCCGGACCAAGGCAACAGGTCGGTGATCAGGCCGAACAGGGGCTTGACGGTCAACGGCAGGGTCATCCAGGCGATGAACGCCGCGGACCGGCCGGGCCCCAAATGGAGAACGTCCTTCAGCAGGTAGCCGACCGGCTCGTACGCCAGCCCCGCCATGCCCTCGGCGAAATAGACGACCGCGAAAAAACCGTAAAGCCTCTTTTCCCGGGGAGTCACGCTAGCGGCAACGAGCGGCCGACGGATTTTCTTTGCCGGGAAACCACGGCATCGCCACGACCTCGACGCCGAGAGCCGTCACGGTCGCCGCCGTCTCCTCATCGGGAAGCTTCTGGTCGTAGCCCAACACGAGAATGTCGGGCGCGACGCGCCGCAAGGTCTTCGCGAAGCCGTCCGCTTCCCCCACGACGACGTCGTCGGCGACGCCGCAGGCGCGCAGGCGCCTCGCGCGCTCGACGGCGGGCAGAGCGTTGGGTTTGCGGTTGTGGGCGTCGTTGGAAAGGACGACGACGAGTCGGTCGCCCAAAACGCGGGCGCGCCGCAGAAGGAGAAGATGGGCCGGATGAACGCGATTGAAGCAACCGGCGGCGAAGACGACTACGGGCTTTCTCAGACGGTTTCCTACTTAGGCTTCTCGTCCCTCTTCTCGGCGGCAGACGCGTCCTCAAGGCCTTCGCTGAGCCCCCGCTTGAACTGGTTCACGGCGCGGCCCAGCGAGCGGGCGAAATCGGGAATCTTGCTGGGGCCGAAGAGGATCAACGCGACGACGGCTATAACGATGATTTCAGAAGTGCCGAGCCCGCCCATGATATTCCTCCATTCGCGCTCCGAATTTTAACATTATTTACGTAATGCCCTTGCGCTCCGCTGAAATGCTGTTAAACTTCCAAGATCGAGATAACGCCGTGCTGAAGAGGATGCAATGAACGACTCCGACAAGAGCGCCGTCAAGGATGCCTCAAAGAAATCCGTCGGCACGGTCGTGCTGAAACTTGACGGCAAGGAAATCGAACTGCCCCTCATCGTGGGCAGCGAGGGCGAGCGCGCCATCGACATCTCCGAGCTGCGCACCAAGACCGGCTGCATCACCTACGACAACGGCTATATGAACACCGGCTCCTGCCAGAGCGCGATCACATTCTTGGACGGCGAGCGCGGGATTCTGCGCTACCGCGGCATACCCATCGAACAGTTGGCCGAGCAGTCGACCTTCGTCGAGACCAGCTACCTCCTCATCTACGGCCGTCTGCCGAATAAGAAGGAGCTCGAGGCGTTCACCACCCGGGTCACGCGCCATACGATGCTCCATGAGGACATGAAGAACTTCTACGAGGGCTTTCCCCGCGACGCCCACCCCATGGCCACCCTGGCGTCCGCCGTCAGCACGCTTTCGACCTTCTACCAGAACGAGCCCGGCCGCGCGGTCGGAGGCAAGGAGCTCGATCTGTGCATCTATCGCCTGCTCGGCAAGCTGCCCACCATCGCCGCCTACTCCCACAAGAAGTCCATCGGCCACCCGTTCGTCTACCCGGACAACAGCCTGGACTACACCGCCAACTTCCTCAGGATGATGTTCGCCGTTCCCACCGAGCCGTATGAACTCGACCCCGGAGTCGCCAAGGCGCTCGACGTGCTCCTGCTTCTGCACTCCGACCACGAGCAGAACTGCTCCGCGTCCACCGTTAGGATGGTCGGCTCCGGCCGCGCCTCGCTGTTCGCCTCCGTCTCCGCGGCCATCTCCGCGCTGTGGGGCCCCCTCCACGGCGGCGCCAACCAGGAAGTCATCGAGATGCTCCAAGAGATCAAGGACAACGGCATCGCTCCCAAGGACTACCTCGCTAAAGTAAAAAACAAGGAGCAGGGCGCCCGCCTGATGGGCTTCGGCCACCGCGTCTATAAGAATTTCGATCCGCGCGCAAAGATCATCAAGAAGGCCTGCGACACGGTCCTCAATAAACTGGGCGTTTCCGACCCGCTGCTCGACATCGCCAAGCAGATCGAGGAGGCCGCGCTGAAGGACGACTACTTCGTGTCCCGCAAGCTCTACCCGAACGTCGACTTCTACAGCGGCATCATCTATCGCGCCGTCGGCATCCCCACGAGCATGTTCACCGTGATGTTCGCCATCGGCCGCCTGCCCGGCTGGATCGCCCAGTGGAAGGAAATGAACGAATCCCCGAGTTTCAAAATCTGCCGCCCCCGTCAAATCTACACGGGACAGTCCGAGACGCCTTACGTCCCGCTGGGCAAGCGCCGATGAACCGGGCGGTCTAGCGCTTGTAAGTCGTGAGAGTACGGATGTATTGCTGGCGCTCGAAGGCTCCGGGGTCGGCGCAGTTCATCTGGCTCATGCTGCCGCGCATCTGGCGCACGGACTCGTACTCGTGCTCTTCCATCCAGCGGACCAGCTCGGTCTCCACGGTCTTCAGGTGGTCGATGCCGAACTTATAGAGCGCGGAACACAACATGGTCACGCTGGATCCCGCCATGAGAAGCTTGAGCACGTCCGCGGCCGCGTGCACGCCGCTGGTCGCCGCCAGGTCTGCTTTCACCTTGCCGTGGAGCACGGCGGTCCAATGCAAGGGCAACCGAAGCGCTTGGGGCGTGCTGAGCAGGAGGTTGGGCCGCAACTCCAGGCGGTCCAGGTCGAAGTCGGGCTGATAGAAGCGGTTGAACAGCACCAAGCCGTCGGCGCCCGCCTCGTCGAGCCGC
>CAIQSZ010000065.1 GCA_903874575.1 uncultured Elusimicrobia bacterium | reverse complement strand
CCTTCGGCGCGCCGGGAAGCTTCTCCTGGATGGCCGACAATATCTCGACGCGCTTGATCGAGTCGATGCCGAGGTCGCCCTCTAGGTCCATGTCGGCATTGAGGGTGTCCGCCGGGTAGCCCGTCTTCTCGGAAACGACGGACACGAGGACGCCAAGCACGTCCCCCGCGGGCGCCGCGGACGCGGCGGGCGCAAAGGGCGCGGCGGACGGCGCGGCGACCGCGGGCGTCGCGACGAACGCGGGCGCGACGACTCCCCCGCCGGAAAGACGCGCGGTGAGGGCGTGCTGTTGCTCGACCAAGGTCTGCACCGAGCGCTGGGAGACTTCCTGGCCTTGCAGGAACTGGAGATGGAGTTCGGCGGCCTGCCGCTGGAGACGCGTGATCTCGTCGATGCCCGCCTGCGCGGCCGCAAGCGCCTGGCTCAAGAGCGCGGCGTCGCCCGCCATGGGCGCGGCGAAGGCGGGAGCGGGCGCGGGCGCGACGGACATCGGCGCGCGCGCCGGACGCGGCGCGGGCTTCGAAGAGCGGTACGCGGCGCCGGTGAGCGCAACGGACATTTTCGGCTTCGGGCGGGCGTCCCTCAGGCCCGTCTCTGCCCCCTGCCAGGGCCTGAGGTCGGACGCGTGGCCGAGCGCGGCGAGTTGAGCCAGGACGCGGGCCAAGTCCGCGACGCCGGGCTTGCGGCCGTTGGAAGCGTCGACGGCAAGGGCGGAGAAGTCCTTGCCGGACAAAGTGAGCCCGACCAGGCCGGTCATGCGCGAGCCCGCGCCCGCCTCGAGGAAGGTGCGCACGCCGTCGCGGTGCATGGACTCGACCAGCTTCACGAACTCCACGGGCTCGGCCAGCTGCCGCGCGAGCAGGTCGCGCGCCGGGGCGGCGTCTTCGGGATAAGGCTCTCCGGTGGTGTCGGCGTACACGGGAACCGACGGTTTCGAGAATGCGACGTCCTTGAGCGCGCGGGCCAAGCCCGCCAGGGCTCCGGCGACGAGCGGGCTGTGGAAGGCGGCGGAGACGGGCAGGAGCACCGCCTTGAATCCGCGGGCGGCAAGGACCTTTCGCGCCTTCTCGATCTCGGAGGAGGCTCCGGAAAGGACGTTCTGCGCCGGAGCGTTGCGGTTGGCGACGACCAAGTCGAGCTTTTCCTCGAGGACGGCTTTCTCGACGTCGGCCAGCGGAGCCTGGACGGCGAGCATGGCGCCGAGGTCGCCTTGGCCCGAGGCCATCAGGCGGCCCCGCAGGCAGGACAACTCATGGAACGTCTTCTCGTCGTAGCGGCCGGCGGCGTGGAGCGCGACCAGCTCGCCGTACGAATGGCCCGCGTACGCGTCGGGCTTCACGCCGAAAAGCTCAAGGACGCGCAAAGCGCCGAGCGCGACCGCGCCCAAGGCGGGCTGGGCGACCTCCGTGGAGCGCAGCGCCTTCTCCTGGGCCTGCTTCTGCTCCGGCTTCCAGGCGGGATGAGGAAAGATGAAGTCGGACAGGCGGCGCTCGCCTTGAAAAACGTCGTCGGCGCTTTCCAAGGCGGAGAACGCCTGGGGAAACTGGCAAACGAGGTCGCGGCCCATGCCGACGTACTGGGCGCCCTGGCCCGGGAACAGCACGCCGAGCTTGCCGGGGGCGCCGGAGCCGAAGTAGACGCCCTCGGGAGACGACCAAGACGGCTTGCCGGCGTTGGACGACAACGACGAGACGGCTCCGGCGATCAGGCCCGCGACGTCCGCCGTCTTTTCGACGACGACCGCCAATCGGCAGCGGGCACGGGCTTCGAAATCCGCCCGGCTCTTCACGGCGGCGGCGCGAAGCTCGTCCCACGACTTCAAGGCTCCGAACGGCTTCAGCTTCGCGGCCAAATCCGGCGCGTCGCCGCCCGACACCGCGATCAATTCGACGTCGGCGTCCCAATCGACGGCGCTCTTGCGCGCGCCGTACTCTTCGAGCACCGCGTGGAAGTTGGTGCCGCCGAAACCCAACGCGGAACAGGCGGCGCGGCGGGGATGACCCTTGGGCGACAGCCAGGGGCGCTTGTCGAGCGACAGATAGAACGGGGAGTCCCCTTTCGCCAAAATAGGCAGAGGTTCGGTGACCTTGATGGTCGGCGGAAAGACTTTATGATGCAAGGCCATCACGGCCTTGATGAGGGCGGCGGAGCCGGCGGCGGACTTGGTGTGGCCGATCTGCGACTTCACCGAGCCCAACGCGACCCAGGCGCCGGACCTGCCGGTCTCGCGATAAACGCCGGACAGCGCCTCGACTTCGATGCCGTCGCCGACGGCGGTGCCGGTGCCGTGCCCCTCGACCAACTCGATGGTGTCGGGCGAAACGCCGCAGACGCGGTAGGCTTCCTTCAGCGCGCGGGTCTGGCCGCCGACGCTGGGAGCGTAGATGGATTTGCCGCGCCCGTCCGAAGAGGTGCCGATGCCGCGGATCACCGCGTAGATGCGGTCGCCGGCCTTCTGCGCGTCGGCCAGGCGCTTGATCGCCGCGATGCCGACGCCTTCGCCCAAAGTGGTGCCGTCGGCGGCGGCGTCGAAGGGCTTGGCGTTGCCGCCGGCCGACAGCGCCGGGGTCTTCGTGAAGCACATGTACATGAAGATGTCGTTGAACGTGTCCACGCCGCCGGTCAGGACCATGTCGGCGCGGCCGGACTGGAGCTCCAAGCAGGCCATGTGCGCGGCGCCCAGCGACGAGCCGCACGCGGCGTCGACGACGCAGTTCGTGCCGCCCAGATCAAAGCGGTTGGCGATGCGCCCGGCGACCACGTTGCCCAGAAGGCCGGGGAAGGAATTTTCCTGCCACGGAACGTAGGAATCGGAGACGCGCGCGACCACGTCCTCGGCGACGTCCCGGGGCACGCCGGCTTCCGCCAGGGCCTTGCGCCAGCGCGGGTGGCCCAGGCGGGCGCCCAGCGGCACGACCGACTCCAGCGCGCCGGTCACGCCCAGGATGGTGGAGACGCGCGAACGGTCCCAGTCCTTGTCGACCGGATAGCCGGCGTCGGCCAGCGCCATCTTCGCGGCGACCAGCCCGAACAGCTGGGCGGGATCGGTGGCTTCGAGCGTGTTGGGCGCCAAGCCGAACTCGGACGGATCGAAGTCGTAGGCGTCCAGGAAGCCGCCCTTGTACGAGTACACCATGTCGGGCTTCTTCGGGTCCTTGTCGAAGTAGTCCTCGGGATTCCAATGCGACGGCGGGACGTCGCGGATCGCGTCCACCTTGTTCTTGACGTTGGCCCAATACTCGCGCAGGGTCTTCGCCTTCGGGAAAACGGCGCCGATGCCGATCACGGCGAGCGGGACGTTTTTTTCATCCTGTTTCATGGACTCTCGGTGGGTCAGTTCAGATGGCGGTCGAGTTCTTCGGCGGCGAGCGGCTCGACGCGGGCGGTCTCGGGATCGAGGACGACGCCCTGGCAGCGGAGGAAATGGGCGCGCGTCGACACGGCCGCGCCGTACAGAAGATTGCGCGCCACGACGGCCGCGCGGCGGTTCTCGGGAGCCGCGAGGAACGAGCCCGCGGTCCATTCGTTGAAGGCTCCCATCGCCGGACCGCACCAAATCTGATAGTCGAGCGCCCGGTCGGCCACGCCGGCGTTGGCCCAGCGCGACGCCTGGCCGAGGTACGAGCGGAACACCAGCGCGAGCTTGTGCTTCGGGTCCCGCTGCGCGCGCTCGGCTTGCGCGGGATCGCGCTGAAGGAAGAACGCGCGGGTCTTCTCCCAGGCCGCGTCCAGGGATTCCCGGAACAGGTCCCGTTCGAGCGGCTGGCGCACGGCGGCGGGCAGAGCCTCGATGGAGTCGTAGGCGCGGTAGATTTCATACAGCTTGGCCGCGCGCATCGCGAACATGGTGCCGCGCTTGAGGATCTGGACCTTCACGCCCAACTCGAACATGTCGGCGGCGGGCGCCATCGCCACGTCGGCCTGCCCGGCCTGCGCCAGCATCCGTCGGACTTGGTCGGAGGAACCCGACTCCACGCACGCCTGATTGACCGAGCCCGTCAGCACGTAGGCGGCGCCCATCATGTGCGCGGCCGCGACGGAGGCGGGCGTCGCGATGCCCCCCGCGGCCCCGACGCGCGGCGCGCGGGCGTACCCGTACCGCCGCGCGACGCGGTCGCGCAAGGCGATGATCGCGGGCAGCAGCGAAATCAGGGGACGGTTGTCGGTGTGCCCGCCGCTGTCGGCCTCGACGGTGACGTCCTGCGCCATCGGGACCTCGGCGGCCAGCGCGGCCTCGTCGGCGGTCAGCCTGCCAGCGGCGACCAGTTCGCGCACCAGCGCCTCGGGGGCGGGCGACAGGAACCTCTCGGCGACCTCCGAGCGGGAGACCTTGGCGACGATCTTGTTCGGCGCCAGGACGCGGCCGTCGGCGCCGCGGCGCAGGCCGGTCAGCCGATAGCGCACGATGGACGGCGTCAGGGCCATGAAGGCCGACGCCTCGGCCAGGCGCACGCCGCGGCGCAGAAGCAGGTCGCACACCGCGGCCTCGAGCGCGGGCTCGTTCGGGCTGTGGATCAGGTTCACACCGAACGGAAGTTCGCCCAAGGACTTCTGGAGCCGGTCGACGGCCTCCTCCACGCGCTCGGGAGGCAGCCCGGCCGAGCCGAAGAACCCCAGCAGGCCGGCTTTCGCGCCGGCCTCGACCAACTCGACCGAGGCGATGCCGTTGGCCATGGAGCCGAGCGCGTACGCGTAGCGCACGCCGTGGTCGCGCAGGAAGGAGGCGTCGCCCAGCGCTTCGGGCATGAGCGCGGGCGCGGACGCGTCGGCGACGCGCAGGACGCTCCTCAGGTCGCGCAAGGACGCGCGCAGGGCGGCGGGATCCGTCTTGGCGTCTGGAAAGGCGATGGTCTGGGTCAAAATCGGGCTCGGGCGCTTACGAACGCCTGTGAGCGCGATTATACCGCTTTTCCGGCAAGGATTCGAGCGCCGGTTTTGCTACGATGTGCCCCCATGCAAGCCCACTTTCACGCTCTGTTGACGGTCTGGTTTCACTTCGTCGAGACGCAGGGTTATCTCGGCGTTTTCCTGCTGATGGCGCTGGAAAGCTCCATCGTTCCCATCCCCAGCGAGATCACAGTGACCAGAATCTG
>CAIQSZ010000064.1 GCA_903874575.1 uncultured Elusimicrobia bacterium | reverse complement strand
GGCCAGCTCGCGGGCGCTGTGCTGGAAGCTGACCATGCCGACGTCGACGTCATTGACCGGCATCCAGGTCGTGCCCGTGGTCGTGACGGCGTTCTGAGGTAGGCGACTTCATGGAGGCCGATTGAACGCGCGCGCAGCTCCGTCGTTCGCGGCGCTGATGTGCCTGGCTCTCGTCAGGGCCGGGCCGTGCCGTGCCCTGAGCCTGCGAAGCTCGGCGGCCGAGTCGTTCCTGGGCGACGTCTCCCCGGGGACGGCGGTCTCCGTTTCCAAGGCGACGGGTTCGGGTCTGCGCGTGGAGAATTCCGGCGGCGATCCTATCCGCGTGGAGTTCCGGGCCGTCTCCCCTCCGCCGGGAGGGTGCAAGGACGGCTACGATCCGTGGCCGCATCCGGAGAGCGTGCGCCTGGAGGCGAAAGCCAGGGGCGCGGAGCTTCGACCGGGAGAGGCCGCGGCCGCGGACCTCGTCGTGACGGTGCCGCGGGACGCGGCGCTGGACGGCGGGCAGTACGAGATCGACGTCGTGGCGACGGCTCATGACCGCGCCGGGGCGTCTCTGTCGCTGAAGACCCGGGTGCTCCTGTCGGTGGGGCCGGTGTTGCCGTCGGCGGCTGAACCGCCGGGAGGCTTCGCCGAAAGGCCGGGGTACTCCGCGTCCCCCCCTCGGGCGGGGCCGGAGAGGGTTCCTTGGGGACGGACGGGCTCCGATCCCGGAGGAGGGACGACGCTGAAGATCATCGAGGCCGGAGACGAGGACTTGTCGGTGTCCCTGTCGCCGGTCCGGGAATGGGACGGGAACGCGCGTCCGGAGGAGGGCTTCGAGCCCGCCCCGAACCCGCGCTGGCTGCGTCTCGAGCCCGGCGTCGTCAAGGTCCGCGCGGGAGCCATCGGCCGCGCGCGGGTCTGGGCGTCCGTGCCGAGGCAGGCGCGCTACGCGGGGCGAAGATTTTTCTTCGTCGTCGCGCTGGACGCCGTCGCGGGAGGACGCCGGACGAGGCGCTACTTCATCTATCACTTGGAAACGGTTCGACCGGAGGAAAAGACGCGGGCCCGCTGAGCCCGCTTTTGGCGCGGGATGTCGATGAAATCTTTCGAAGCTCTGCGACGGCTTCGCCAGACCGCTGAAAGAGCGGTCCGACGAGCCGCGTTCGGGGCGCCGCTCTTGGCGGCGATCCTCGGCGGAGCTCCGTCGGCTCGGGCCTCCTCTTCGGCCCAGTTGAACATCGAAGTCAACATCCAATCGATCGGACCCATTCTCGACCTGACGGCCGTCTCGGGAGCGAGTCCGGGAACCGTCGCGCTGTCATGGACGGAGCCGTTCCATTCCGTGGGCGTCGCGCCGTACTCGTACGACGTGCGCGCCTCGAGCGTGGCGCAGATCGCCGGCGACGTCGCGTTCAGCACGAACGCCCCGTTGTCGGTCTTCTCCCCCGCCGTCGTACCGGCTCCCGGGGCGGGCGGCGGAGCGGCGGGCTTCGTCGTCACGGGCCTGACGTCGAACGTCACGTATTACTTCGCGATGCGCGAGAAGGACAGCACGACCTTCCACGGCTATTGGAGCCGCACGCTCGCGCCCGCGCGCAACGTCAATAACTTCGCCGTCGCGACGGCTTCGACCCCGGCTCCGTCCGCGGGCGGGCTCCAGAACGTCTGGATCTCGTCGCTGACCGCGTCCTGGAGCGTCGTGCCCGGCGCCACCGACTACTTCCTGCTGGCTTCGACCGCCTCGGTCTCGCCGTGGACCGCCGTAGCCTCGTCTTCGAAGACCGTTTCCAGCACCGGCACGCTGGCAGGGTTGGGACCCAATACCACCTACTTCATGTTCGTCGCCGCCTGCGCCAACGATTGCTCCTCTTACACCGCTCTGGGGTCCACCATCACCTTGGCCGCGCCCGCGGTCGCTCTGTCGTCAAGCTCGGTCTCCAGCGGCGCGGTGACCTTGTCATGGGGCGCCAACGGCGATCCCGCAGGCACGGCCTACGGCGTCGTACAGAGCACCGACGGCGCGACGTTCTCCACGGTCGCCGCCTCCACCCAGACCTCGGTCGTCGTCGGCGGCCTGTCCGGGGCGTCCACCTATTATTTCGCCGTGATCGCGTATAACTTCGCCGGAACGCCAGCCCCGGTCTCCAGTACGATGACGGTCGTCACCCTGTTGGGCCTGCCGCAGGCGCCCGCCGGAGGCGGCGCGTCGTCCGTGTTCATTTCGTCCTTGACCGCGAATTGGGCGGTGTCCGCCGGAGCGACGGACTACGTCCTGGCGGCCTCGACCGTCGCCACCCTGCCGCCGGCGGCGGTCGCGGCGTCCTCGACCACCTCGTTGAGCACGGCGACCTTGACCGGTCTGGCGCCCGGCACGACCTATTTCCTGTTCGTCTCGGCCTGCGGGGGCGTCGGCTGCTCTCCGTTCGTCGCGCTGGGTTCAACGGAGACCTTCGCCGCGCCGGCCCTGGGCCTGTCGACCACCTCCGTCTCCTCGTCCACCGTCGGCTTGGCATGGAATCCGAACGGGAACCCCGCGGGTACCGCTTTCGTCGTCCTTCAGAGCACGGACGCGGCGACCTTCACGGCGGTTTCGACGGTGACCGCGCCGGCGGCGAATCTGGCCGGACTCACCGGCGGCGTCACCTGTTACTTCCAAGCGGTCGCGTTGAACGGCGACGGCTCTCGCGCCGCGCCGTCGAATACTCTGATCGTGGTGCTGCCGATTGGACCGGCGCCTTCCACCCCCGGCGGGCTGTCGGCGACGGGCGGCTTGCTTCAGGTCTCCCTCTCCTGGACGCCCCTGCCCGCGGCCCAGCAGGGCGTGGGCCTGTCCGCCTATCTGGTCCTGCGTTCCACCAATGCGGCCTTCGGCTACGCCCAGATCGAGGCGACCTCCGAAGCCGCCTTCCTTGACAAGCCGCTGTCGGCCGGCGTCACCTTCTATTACAAGCTGATCGCCAAGGCGCTCGACGGAGCCCTCAGCGCTCCGTCCGCGCCGGTGTCCGGCGTCGCCCACACCGTCCTGCCCATGGAGCCCGTCGGCGTCGGCGTGGCGGCGTCGAGCGCGGGGGTCGTCATTTCTTGGTCGCCGACCAGGCGCTTCCGCGACGGCGTTCCGTTCTTGAGCACGGGAGCCCCGACCGCCGACGAACTCATGGGCTACTCGGTGTATCGCTCGACGGGCATCTGCGAGCCCAGCTACGCCCTGGTGTCCACGCTCACGTCCGCCGCGAACCTGATCGCCGACGACACCGGCGGCCTCAACTACTACTACCACCTGTATTCCTTCAATTCGGCGGGCGCCAGCGCCAATCCGACGACCTACTCCTCGCTCGGCCAGCGGGACTATTTCGTGCCGGACTGCAAGAGCGACCTGATCATCGACGACGCCGGCGCGGCCACGCTCATCGGCGGCGTCAACGGCCAGGGCGACGTCCGCATCGTCGCGGCGCGGCGCCCGCAGGACGTCGGCGACGGGGTGTACCAGTCCGTCGAATGGCGCGCGTTCCTCGACGGCGCCCGTGAGCTCAAGAATTGGACTCTGCCCAAGCCCGCGCGCATCATCCTGCATTTCAACGTCGTCGGCAACGTTCCGGTCGCGGACACCGCGCCGGCCGCGGGCTTCGTCCCGGCGGCGTCGGGGGCCGCGAACGTCAACGATCTGGGCGCCTACTATTTCAACGGCGCTCAGTGGGTCAAGATGTACGGCAAGGTGGACGCCGTCGCGCAGACCGTCACCGTGCAGTCGCCCAACCTGGGGCTTTACCAGGTCCGCGCCCAGGCGCGCTCGGCGGGCGCGGTGTTCGACCTGTCGAACCTGTCCAGCCGCGTGATCACGCCCAACGGCGACGGCCTCAACGACACCTTGATCTTCTCCTATGACCCGGGTCCGAAGAATATCCAGCCCTTGGGGAAAATCTTCGACGTGCAGGGCGCTTTCGTGGCGGACATGATGCCGGGCATGGTGCCGAACACCCTGACCTGGAACGGCTACATGAACGGCTTGCCGGTGCGCAGCGGCGCGTACGTCTACCGCATCACCGGCGACGGCAAGACCTTCACCGGCAGCATCGTCGTGGCGAGATAATGGAGAATACCATGAAGAAAGCAAAGAAGACGGAGATGATCGTGACCTTGGCCGCCG
>CAIQSZ010000063.1 GCA_903874575.1 uncultured Elusimicrobia bacterium | reverse complement strand
CGTCGAGCAGGAGCAGCTCCGGCTCCTCCACCAGGAGGCGGGCCAGCGCCGAACGCATGGCCCAGCCGCCCGACAGCTCGGACAGGTGGCGGTCGAAGTCCTTCACCTTGAAGCCCAGGCCCATCAGGATCTTCTTGGCCTTCGCGGTCTCGCGCCCGTCAGGGTCGCAACGGTGCGACAGCGCCGCCTCCAGAACGGTCTCCGGCCCGATCGGAGGATTCTCCTGCGGCAGGTAGCCCGCCTTGGCGCCGCGGCGCCACTCGATGCCGCCCGCGTCCGGATCTTCCGCTCCCAGCAGCATCTTGAACAGGGTCGACTTGCCGGCGCCGTTGGGACCGACCAGCGCGAAACGGTCGCCGCTGTTCAACTGGAGGTCGGCGCCGTCGTACAGGGTCTGGTCGCCGAAAGATTTTTTAATGCCGCGCACGGAGATCATGAACGAAGATTTTACCTTTCCGGGAGACGCGAGAGCGCGGGTCCTTCGGAAAAATTCGTCTGGGTCTTGCGCGCGCAAGGTTTTACTGGTATATACGTCGCACATGAAGAGCCTCGCCGGGACCTTCTTTACCGCCGTCAACCTTCTCTACGCCGCGATCTTCGGAGGGCCGATCGACGGAACCGCGTGGGAGGTCAAGATCAAGGAGGAGGGCTTCTTCCACTGGGGCTCGATCCGCGACACTTTGGTGTTCCACGACGGCAAGGCCGTCATCGCGGGCGAGGTGGCCAAAGGCTACTCGCCCGCCCTCTACGACTCCAAGGACGAGTCCGGCGGCACCACCTTCGCGGTGGCGCTGGAGGAGCCGGGACGCGAGCGCGTCGAGTGGAGCGGCCACGTCGACGGCGAGCGCATCGCCGGCGCCGTCATCGTGCGCGGCAACGACGGGCGCGTCCAGCGCTACGTCTTCACGGGCAAGCGCCGCACCGGCTGAATTCCGTGGCCAAGACGCGCATCGTCCTCTTCTACAAGCCCTACGGCGTCCTGTCTCAGTTCACCTCCGTCGACGGCATGCCCGCGCTCTCGCGCTTCGGCCTGCCCGCCGGCGTCTACCCCGCGGGCCGCCTCGACCACGACAGCGAGGGCCTGCTCCTGCTCACCGACGACGGCGGCCTGAACCAGCGCCTGACGCACCCGCGCCACGGACATCCGCGCGCGTACTGGGCGCAGGTCGAGCGCGTGCCCGACGAGGCGGCGCTCGAGACGCTTTCGCGCGGCGTCATGCTCGCCGACGGCCGCGCCCTGCCGTGCCGCGCGAGGATGCTGGACCCCGAGCCCGTCCTTGCCCCGCGGCAGCCCCCCATCCGCCACCGCCTGAGCGTGCCGACTTGCTGGCTCGAGCTCGTCCTGACCGAGGGACGCAACCGCCAAGTCCGCCGCATGACCGCCGCCGTCGGGCATCCGACCTTGAGGCTGGTGCGCGCGCGCATCGGGAACCTTTCGCTCGGGAGCCTGGAGCCGGGCAAGTGGCGCTGGGTCGATCGCCGCGAAGTGGTCGGATCGGCCTCGAAATAGTCCCGCGCGGCCGCGGGGTTAAGCGGCCGCGAGCGCGGACAGGCGCTCGGCCAGCGCGTCGGGCGGCTGGGGCGCTCCCGTCAAATAGCCCTGAAGAAGCCGGCAACCCAGATCCGAAAGGACCGCGCGCTGTGCGGGCGTCTCCACGCCCTCGCCGACGGTGTCCAGTCCGAGCTCGTCCGCCAATCCCACGATCGCGCGGGTGATGATCGCGTCGTGGCGGTCGTGCGGAAGGTTCTGCACGAACGCGCGGTCGATCTTGAGGCCGTCGACGGAGAAGCGCTTGAGCGAGCTTAGCGACGAGTAGCCGGTGCCGAAATCGTCGATCATCAAGCGCACGCCGGAGGAACGCAAGGTCCGCAGGATGCGGGACGCCGCTTCGGGATCGCGGGCCATCATGCTCTCGGTGATCTCGAGCTCCAGGTCGCGCGGCTCCAGCCCCGCGGCGTCCAGCGCGGCGGCGACGCGGCCGGCCAAGTCCGCGTCCGAAAACTGGCGGGCCGACAGGTTGACGGACATGCGCACCGGCGGCAGGCGGGCGTCCAGCCAGCGGCGGCTCTGGAGGCAGGCGGTGCGCAGGACCCAGTCGCCGATCTCGACGATGAGCCCCGTTCGCTCGGCCAGCGGGATGAACAGGGCCGGAGAGACCAGGCCTTGCTCCGGCCGGAGCCAGCGGATCAACGCCTCGACGGCCTCGACGCGGCCCGTGCGCGCGTCGACCTGGGGCTGATAGTGCAGGAAAAATTCTTCGCGCTCCAAGGCGCGACGCAGTCCCATCTCCAGTGAATGTTCGTCCATCGCACGCAGGATGACGGGAGAACGCTCCAAGAAGATTTCGCGATTGTTACGGAGCGCTCAGCGCTTGAATCGCGAGCCGCCGCCGCGCGGGATCGAGCGGCGCAGGCGGAACTTCGAGGACATCGGAGCCTTATAGGTGTGCAGACGCGGCGGCACGAGGTAGGCGAACCCGTCCAGGGCCCGGCGCGGGATCGACTGGCCGATGAACGCCTCGATCCCGGGGATCATGCGCTCTTCCTCGAAGGAAACGAGCGTGACCGCGTCGCCCTCGGTCATCGCGCGGCCGGTGCGGCCGATGCGATGGACGTAGTCCTCGGCGTGCTCGGGCACGTCGTAGTTGATGACGTGCGTGACGTCGGGAACGTCCAGGCCGCGCGCGGCCAAATCGGTGGCGACCAGGATGGTGATCTTGCCGTCGCGGAAGTCCTGCATCGCCCGGTCGCGCTCCTTCTGCGACAGGTCGGAGTGCAGGACGCCGCACCCGATGTCCTTGCGGTTGAGGCAGTGCGCGACGTAGTCGGCGCGGGCCTTGGTGCGAGTGAAGACGATGACCGAGTCGACGCCGTCGGTCTTGACGATGGCGGCGAGCAGTTCTCCCTTCTGGCCCTCGGTGACCGGGTACAGCGCCTGAGTGACCGTGGTGGCCGTGGAGCGCGGGCGGTCCACCTCGACGCGGACCGGGTTGCGCATGAACTCGTTGACGACGCGCTCGACCTCGGGCGGGATGGTCGCCGAGAACATCAGCGTCTGGCGGTCGGCTGGCAGAAGCTTCATGATGCGCCGCACGTCGGGCATGAAGCCCATGTCGAGCATGCGGTCGGCTTCGTCGAGGACGGCCACCTTCACGTCGCGCAGGGTCAGGGAGCCGCCGCGGATGAGGTCGAGCAGTCGGCCCGGCGTGGCGACGACCACCTCGGCGCCTTTCTTGAGCGCGTCGCGCTGGACGGTGAAGCTAGCGCCGCCGATGACGAGCGCGCACTTGACCGGAGAGTGCTTGGCCAGCTCCCCGACGGCCTTCTCGACCTGCGCCGCCAGCTCGCGCGTCGGCACCAGCACGAGCGCGCGCACGCGGGCGCCGCCCTTGTGCGGATCGGCGGCCCGGTCGTCCAGCAGCTTCTGCAACAGCGGCATGGTGAACGCCATCGTCTTGCCGGAGCCCGTCATGGCGGAGCCGATGACGTCGCGGCCCTGCATGGACTCGGGCAGGGACTTCTCTTGAATCGGCGTGGGAGCCGCATAGCCGAGATCCTTGACGGCCTGCAGCAGTTCGGGCCGGAATCCTAGGCGGGAGAAAGTCATGGCTTGCTTTAGATTATAGCAACTCCCGCGCAAGTCTCACGCCGAACCTTCATCCAAAAGAAAAGGCTACGGAGCCCCCGCTCGGCGTCCGAACGCGGCAAACAGCCAAGAGACGGCCAGCAGCAGCGTGCAGAACGCGGTCGCGGCGATCAAAAACGGCAGGACGGGCAAGCCCATAAGCTGGCCGACGGTCAAGATCGCGAACGGGATGAAGGAAACGATCTGGGGGACGTTATTGAGCCGCGCCGTAACTTTGTTTCGAACCGAATCGTCGAGGACGCTCTGGTAGTAGGCCATCCACTGACTACGGTTGAACGCCATCGCGGCTCCCAGGCCGGCGGCCACGAGCACGACGTTGACCCACTCCCAGCCCGCGATGCCCGTCCACCAGTAGATCGGAGCGGCTACGGTCAGCCCGGTGAACCACTTCATGAGAGTGGAGGTGTCCGTCGCGCTCGATTGAGCGTAACGGGCGCCTTCCAAGCTGGCGATCAGCTTGGGAATCAAGGCTCCGATGCTGATGAGCGCGCCCCCAAGGTTGTAGAAGCCGATCGTCAGGAAGCTCATGAGGCCTGTGTGGGCCGTGCGGACGCCGGCCTCGGCGAGGCCGTTGAAGCAAAACAGCGCCAGGCCCCCGACGTAGATGTTATAGAACGTGAAAAGCGTGAACATCGTCGCCATGTACGGAAGCGTCTCGCTCAACGACAGCGACGTCCTCTTGCTGCCCGCCGCCGCAGACGCCGCCGCCGCTGGAACCGCCGTCGCGGCCCCGACGACCGGCTCATCCAGGAACGTAATGCTGGCCAGCAACGGAAGAACCGCGAGGACGGTCAACCCATAGACGATGATCGAATCGCTCATCCCGACCGCCGCGTTGATTACCGGCCCCACGATGAAGGCGAAGACCAGCGAGGCGACGGTCTTAAGAGCGGTCAGCATCAACTTGGCCGTCTCGAGCGTCCTGCGATTGTGCCCCACGATCCTAGGCATGATCGTACTTTCGGCCATGCCGTAGGTCGCTCCCCATGTGAACCCATAAATGGCCTGGCCCGCGATGAAAACGGCAAGGTATCCGACGGTATGGGGTCCGAACAGCATGAGCCCCAAGGGCAACGTCAGAATCTGCAATCCGGTCACGACCGTCGAGACAAGGTAAATCGCCTTCGGACTGGCCTTGACGCGCGCCGCGACCCAACTGCCGGGAATGCGCATGAGGATTCCCAGCGACGCCGCCACGGCCGTCCACATGAGGCCGAACTCGGAGATTCCGTAAACGGCCATCGTCGCCGCCATGGCGATCGAGACGCCCTCGAGAATGCTCGCGCCCGCGATGAACCGCTTGTACGAACCCGAGAAGCCATCGAGACCTTGCGCAAGTTTCATCCAAATTGAGGCGCGGTGGGCCTCAAGCATCTCCGTAATCATGGCGAATTCCCAAACGGAGACTCGGACTTCGGGATTGGGCGGAAGACCATTGTGCCCTGCCACATTTTCAACATAGCGCCTGATGTCGTCAGGGACCTCAGGACCCTCTGCTGAGAGAGTTTCGCGCCGATGTAAAACCGCCCTGGACATAATTTTTTGCCCTTCCAAAATTTGTTCGATGAAATATCCTCGGCGTTGCTTAGGAGGGACATTCGAACGCGCCGTACCTCGTTTGAAGTAGTCCCCAATGTCCGTGTAGAAAACCGGCGCCATTCCCGCCTTAATCAAAACAAGGTCGGCCATCAGCCGGGATGTTCGGCCGTTTGCGTCCAGGAAAGAATCAAAATGCGAAATCAAATAATGGAGCCTCTCCGCAAGTTCCATGGGATAATGTTGCGCGAAGGCAACGCCCGCATGCGAAGCGAGCCAGTCATAAAACTGCTGGACCTCCCGATGGAACTTTTTATCGCCATTGAAATATGGGTTTCCCATGGCGTCCGCCGGCACAAGGCCGTCTGCGGTCAGCATCTTATTGATTGCGATGACCGTGTCGAGATTCAGCGGAAGCGTGTCGGCATTGTCGAGCACGTATATGGCGGCGGCTCTATAGTTCCTAGTTGAAATAGCTCGGATATCTTCATGCTCCAAATGTCTGTCTGCGGCGTATTTCCGGCCCATAAGAGCGGTACGACTGACATTCAGAGCCCCCTTGACCATCATCGCAAGGGCGGCTGGGCGCCAATCTCCGTCGGTAGGCGACACTAGATGCGAAACATCCACGATCGAATCATGCCGCGCATCCGCACGCCCCCGAACACCGTCGAAGTACGCCTCCCACGGATTGACTCCATCGGCAATAGGCTCAAGCCCCGGCTGGAGCAATTGAATAGCGGACCTGAGTTGCTCCGGCGCCACGGCACGCCCCTCAGGCATGCGCTTGGAGAGCCGTGCAATCAACTCGCCCATGTTCGCCGGATCGTGCAGATCATGCCAATTAACATTTTCGAGCTCGGCGTCGAGGACACGCAACAGAGCTATCGCTTCCCTGCGAGAATCACTGGACACCCTCCGCGTCGGTCGGATCGGCGCAACGGCCGCCAGACCCCCTGTACCCGAAATTTGGAGCACGCTCACGCCATCAAGGGTAACCGCGCCGATCAGATAGGCGGCTTTGGCTTGAGTCTCTACCGTGAGGGCTTGGGAAAGCGCCGCCTGCGATCCTAGGTTGCCAAGCGCGCCGACGATGGTCCCGACCACGCCAACCGCTCCAGGAGGGAGCGCGGCCGCGTGCTCGATAGCGGCCGCCCAGACCGAAACGCCTCCCTGGACCGGAGCAAGCAGAACGGCGACGACGACGAGTCCAGCAACAACTTGCTTGGCAAATTTTTCCATGTGGTGTTCCGACCAAGATTCTAGTCGCGACCTCGATAAAGACACAACAGTCCTAAGTCCCAGGCGGAGAAGAACAAAGGACCTAAAGCCGCACTTCGTAATATTTGGAGCTATGCCGCGCGACGGATAGCCGGAGGCTCGGCTCAGGCGTCGG
>CAIQSZ010000062.1 GCA_903874575.1 uncultured Elusimicrobia bacterium | reverse complement strand
CCCTTGGCGCCGATGTCCTTGAGACCTTGGATCAAGGCCCCCAACTCGAACAGGTACGCGCCCGAATTGACTTCCGTGATCGCGAGTTCCTTCGGGGTGGCGACCGACTCTTCCACGATCCGCTGAACCTCGCCCAGCGCGCCGCGGACGACGCGGCCGTAGCCCTTCGGGGCCGCGACGCGGGCCGTCAGCAAGGTCGCCTGTCCCTTGAGCTGATCATGGGTGAGGGTGAGATTGTAGATCGACTCGTAGGTGAGCAACGGCGTGTCGCCGCACATGACGACGGCGGACTTGAACTTCTTCAGGAAAGGAAGGGACTCCAGAACCGCGTTGCCGGAGCCGAGTTGCTTCTTTTGGACGATGAACTGGATCGGGCGATTGAAGCCGACGGACTGGGCCATCTCCATCGTCTGCTTCTTGACTTCGTCGGCCTCGTGACCGACGACGACGCCGATGGCTCCCGGCTTCAATGCATTGGCGATGCGCAGGATGTAGTAAAGCATCGGGCGCCCGCCGACGTGGTGGAGCACCTTGGGGATGGACGACTCCATCCGCGTGCCCTGACCCGCGGCCAGGATCAGCGCGGCCAACTGCCCTTGTCCTTTTTTCGCGTCGCTCATTTTATTAATTCAAACCTTTCCCAGGCCTGGACTCGAACCAGGAATAACGGATTCAAAGTCCGCTGTGTTACCGTTACACCACCCGGGAGTCTGCGCCGGCACCAGCGTCGGCCTTATCGAGCCAGCCTCATATTCATTCAGCCATGACAGCTGGTCAGATAGACCTTCCAGGGGTAGGCCTGGAGCCGCTTCACGACACGCTCTCCCTCGGCATGGGACGAGACGAAACCGAAGACCGACGAACCCGAGCCCGACATACGCACGCCCTTGGCGCCCGCGGCCTCCAAAATGCGACGGGCTTGCGCGACCTCCGACATAACCGGCAACTCCGCCTGCTCCAGGCGGTTAAAAAGCAACTTCCCCCATTCGTCGACGGGGCGGCCCGCCTGCAGACGACGCTTCAGTCTACCAAGTTGAGATAGATGCGTCAATATATCGGCCCGGCGGCGAGGCGGGAGGGCCTTGAAGACGGGCGCCGTAGGCGACCCGAAGCCGGGCCAGGCCAGAACCATGAACGGCAGGGATTTCTTCAGCTCCAGCGGCCTCAGACGGTCTCCGATGCCGGTGGCCAGACAGAAATTCGCGTCTTTGAGAAAGAACGCCACGTCCGCGCCCAGCTTGACCCCGATGGCGTGAAGACGCTTCCTGCGCGCGGCGGTCAGCTCTATCTGGAAAAGCTTGGCCAGCCCGAGCAAAGTCCCGGCCGCGTCGGAAGAGCCCCCGCCCAGGCCGGCGCCCATGGGGATGCGCTTAGTGAGAACGATCTTGACCCCGACGCCGATGCGGAACGATTTATAGAACGCGTCCGCCGCTCGCATGACCAAGTTGTCCGGACCGGCGGACAAAGGGCCCGAGTCCAGCTCGTCGATGATCTCAAGCGTCGGCCGCCCGCCGTTGGCGAACTCCATGTCCAGGACGTCGTAGACGTTGATCTTCGCGAACAGCGTGGAGAGCGTGTGGTAGCCGTTCTTGCGGCGTCCCGTGACCTCCAGAAAGAGGTTGACCTTCGCGGGGCACTGAAACTTCAACGCGTCCCCGCGAGGGCGGGCTCGGGAGCGACCTCGAACTTGGGAGGGGCGCAGGTCAGAGAGAACTTCCAAAAGCGGCCCTGCGCGCTGAAGACCTTGGGGAACCGGCGTATGCCCGCCTTCTCGAAGTCGGAGAGATTCATCGTGACGCCCTCCGAGGGCGCGACCGAACGAGCCAACCCGTCGTCGCCCGGCTCCACGCGCCACGACGGGCGGATCAGTTCGCGGCGGCCCCAGCCGCCGCCGAGCTTCGCGGGACCGGGAAGAAACGGCTCGCCCGCCAGCAGGGCGTCCACGACGGAGAGGACGCCTTCGGCCGCCCTGCGAAGCTGCTCGTCAGAAACGCCCTCCACTGAGAAACGGTCCATCGAGAACCCGCGCTCATCGACGCGCGCGCGCGCGACCGGCGAGAATAGCGGGTCCAGGAGATCGAGCGTCAGTTCCTTCGGCGCCCGGAAGACGAGCATCGCGTCGCGCTCGACGGTCCGGTCGCCGACGCGGCCCTTCAACGTACAGATCGCGCGGTAGCGCCGGAGTCCGCCGTGAACGGCTTCCAT
>CAIQSZ010000061.1 GCA_903874575.1 uncultured Elusimicrobia bacterium | reverse complement strand
GGCTGCCATAAGGACATCCGCTACGCGGATTATCCGATGGCGACCGAGATGGGCTTCGGCGGGCGCCTGAAGACGCGCACGGACGGAGGAAAATCATGAGTTCTCTGACCCCCGAGCAGGTCCTGACTCTGATTCCCCAGCAGAGGCCGATGCGCTTCGTGGACACTTTGCTCGAGATCGACGAGGAGCACATCCTGGGCGGCTATACCTGGAACGCCGAGGACTGCCGCGGCCACCGCGCCGACGGCAAGCTGGTCCCCCCGTTCAAGCTCATCGAGATGGCCGCGCAGATCGGCAGCGTGGCATGGTGCACCTGGCTGATGTCCCAGGAGCTTCCGCTCGAAGAAATACGGCATCTCGTAGGATTCTTCACCGAGATCCGCGAGGGCAAGTTCCTGAACCCCGTGCACGCCGGCGACCGGATCCTGTGCCAGGCGACTTTCGATGACGACGGCTACTTCCGCCGCAACAAGATACTCACCCGCGTCGAAATGCAGTTCGAGGGCGGCCCTAAGGACGGGGAAACGGTCTTCCTCGGCATGATCTCCGGCATGTGGCTTCCGAAGGCCGCCGGCAACCTCGGTTAGCTCAGACCGGCTTGGCCCGGATCAACTCCAGGAATTCCTTGCGCGTGCGCGCGTCGCTTTGGAAGGTTCCCAGCATGCACGAGGTCGTCGTCGGCGAATGATGGCTTTCCGCCCCCCGCATCTCCATGCAGAGATGCCGGGCTTCCAAGACCACGCCGACGCCGTGCGGCTTCAGCTTCTCCTGCAACGTGCCGGCGATCTCCAGGGTGAGCCGCTCCTGCACCTGCAGGCGCCGCGCGAATATCTCGACCAGCTTCGGGATCTTCGACAGGCCGACGATCTTGCGGTTCGGCAGGTACGCCACGTGCGCGCGCCCGAAGAACGGGAGGATGTGGTGCTCGCACATGGAGTAGAACGAGATGTCCCGCACCAGCACCATCTCATTGTAGCTCTCGGTGAACAGCGCGCCGTTGATCATGGCGTCGACGTCGACGCGGTAGCCGCTGGTCAACTCGGCCAGCGCCTTGGCCACGCGGTGCGGCGTCTTGATCAGGCCCTCGCGCTCCGGATTCTCGCCGAGGTCGGCGAGGATGTCCTTGAAGTGGGACTCGATTCGCCCGAGCGGGGGTTCCGCCGCCGCGCGCGGGCGCGACTTGATCCGGGTCACAAGGCCTCCAGCCACTCGAGCAGCGTGCGCACCGGCGCGCCGGTCGCGCCCTTCGGGGTGTAGCTGTTGTAGTCGCCGCCGGAAAACGCCGTGCCCGCGATGTCCAAGTGCGCCCAAGGCACGGCGCCCACGAACTCCTGCAGGAACAGGCCTGCGATGATGGCGCCAGCCTCGCCGCGGACTTTCGAGATGTTCAGGAGTTCGGCGATATTGCCCTTGATGTGTTCCTTGTAATCCTCGACCAGGGGAAGTTCGCAGTAGGGCTCGTCGGCGCGCTTGCCGGCGGCGATAACGGACTGCACGGCGCGGCGGTCGTTGCCCATCAGGCCGGCGACCTTGGAGCCCAGCGCGAAAACGACCGCGCCGGTCAGCGTCGCCATGTCCAGGATGATCTGGGGCTCCTGCTTGGCCGCCAGGCACAGCGCGTCGGCCAGGATGAGGCGGCCCTCCGCGTCCGTATTCCAGACCTCGATGGTCTTGCCGTTCATGGCTTTGAGCACGTCCCCGGGTTTGAACGCGTCGGGCCCCGGCATGTTGTAGGTCGCGGCGAAGATGCCGTGCACCTCGGCTTTCGGCTGGAGACGGGCGATGACCTTGAACACCGCGATGACGGCGGCGGCGCCGGCCATGTCGCACTTCATTTCCTCCATCGACGCGGCGGGCTTGATCGAAAGGCCGCCCGAATCGAAGGTCACGCCCTTGCCGACCAGCGCGACGCGTTTTTTGGTCTTGGCTTTCGGCGTGTAGACCATGTGCACCATCACCGGCGGCTGGGACGAGCCGCGGGCCACGCCCAGGAACGCGCCCATGCCCATCTCCTCCGCCTGAGCCTTATGGATGACGGCGACCGTCACGCCCGCGCCCGAGAAAGTTTCGGCCAGGTCCGCGAGACTTTGGGGCGTCTTGTCGGACGGGCCGCGGTTCACCAGATCGCGGGCCAGGCCCACGGCCTCCGCGTACAAGGCGACTTTGGCCAGCGTCTTTTCGGTGGAGGCCCGCGCCGCGGGGTCCTGGACGACGAGATATAGATTTTTCAGCTTGTCCTCGTCTCCCTTCTTGTACTCCTCGTACTTGTAGGAAGCCAACGTCAGGCCTTCGGCGAGAGCCGAGATGTTTTCGGAACAGAGGATCGCGAGCGTCTCGCGCTTGCCGCGCACGGCGCCCAGCAGTATGCCGGCGGCGCGCCGGAAAGCTTCGGCGCCCGCGCTCTTTCTCTTCCCCAGGCCGACGGCGAACACGCGGCGCGGCTTGCCGAATAATGGCAGGTCGACGCGCGCGACGTCCTTCGCGCCGCCCTTGAAGCCTTCCTCTTTCAGCTTTTCGGCGAGGAGGGCTCTGTCCTTGGCGGGCAGGGACTTCGCGCCGGTCACTGCTCCGTCCTCATAGGCGAACACGGCGAGGTCGGCGGCGGAGTCGAGCAGGGCCTTGAGGGCGAGCGGAGCTGTGGCGATCATGGAAGATTCTCCTCGGTCACGAGATAAGGGGCGACCAGCGCGGCCAGGACCGCGCCCGCCAGCGGGCCGACCCAGTACACGTAGTGGCTGGCCCACGCGCCGGCGGCGATCGCGGGGCCGAACGCGCGGGCGGGGTTCATCGCGGCTCCCGTGAGAGGCCCTGCGGCCAGGCCGCCGAACAACACCGCGGCGCCCGCGGCCAGCGGGCCGAACGGGCGGCGCCGCCGCTCGGTCGTCGCGGCGGCGGCGCAGGCCAGGAAGAAGGTGAGCACGGCCTCGACGAGGGTGGCCGCGCGATATCCGATGCCGCTGGGCGCGCACGCGCCCAGGAAAGTCGGCGCGGTCAGAAGCTCGGGCTTGCCGCCGGAGGTCACCGAGCGCAGGAACAGCCCCGCGCACGCCGCGCCCAGCAACTGGGCGGCCAGGGCGAACACGCCGCGCAGGATGCCCTCGCGGCGCAGGCCCATGGCGGCCAAAGTCAGCGCCGGGTTGAAACGCGTGGACCGTCCGGGAAACGCATGCAGCGCGGCGGCCGTCGCGGAAGCGTACGCCAACGCGATGCCGACCGGGCCCAGCCGGCCGCCGGTGGCGGCGTCCATGCAGACGGCGCCCGCCCCGGCGAGGGTCAACGCGAAGGTTCCGGCGAGTTCCGCCCCGAAGGGTCGTATTCCGCCCATCCGAGGCCAGGATACCAAATGGGGCTTGGAAGGGGTAGGACTGTTACGCTACTTCAAGCGCGCGACGAACGTCAGAGCGGCGGCGCGATCTCGGACTATCCCCTCCGCCTGAGCCTCGCGCAGGCGCTCCAGGATATCCCCCACTTTCGGTCCCGAGGGGATGGAGAGCGCCTTCATGATCTCGGAGCCGTCGAGGAGGCGGGCCGGCACCGGCGCTCGGCCTTCATCGAAGTAGCGGCGCAGGAGCGTCGAAACCAGCTGGAGGTGGCGGACGGTCTTGCGGGCGCTCTCGGGCCGGATGCGTGAAACGCCGGCGCGCGGCGGTTGATCGCAGGCGGCGCTCCTCAGGCGCTTGAGGTGCGGCTCGGCCATGTAGCTGGCGTGGTCCGCCCAACAGACGGCCAGCAGGCCGGGCGCGCGCGGTCCTAGGTCGCGGAAAAAGCGGTACACGGCTTTTTCGGTGACCGGGCCGCCGGAGGCGAGCAGGTGGCCGGGCCGCAGGTGATGACGTACGGCGTCGGCGACGGTGTCCACGTGCTCGCGCGAGAAGCGCAGGTCGCGCAGGATCTTCGCCGCGCGCGTCGCGCCGAGCGTGTCGTGGCCGAAGAAGCGCAGACGGCCGTCCACGCTCCGCGCGGTTTCTGGTTTGGCGACGTCGTGCAGCAGCGCGGCCAGCATCAGGATCGAGCGTTCGGGCGCGCCGCCCGACGCGCGGGCGGCCAGCCAATCGCCGAAAGGGCGGGCCAGGTCGGGATAGATCTTGCGGAAGCCGTCGAGCAGCAGCTCCAACCGCGCGCAGACGTCCAGGGTGTGCTTAAGCACGCCTCCCGGCCCGTAGTAATCCTCCGCGCAGCGGCGCGCGGGTTCCAGATCCGCGAAGACCGCGGTCAGCAGGCCGCACTCGTCCATCTCGCGCAGGCGCCCGGCGGCGCCGGGCGCGGCAAGCAGCGCCAGAAGTTCGGCCTGCACGCGCTCGCCCGCCGGGTCGGCGATCAAGCGGCGGTGCTTCTTGATGAACGCCAGGGTCTGCGCATCCACGGTCAGGTCGGCCTGGGCGGCGACGCGGAAGGCGCGCAGGAGCCGCAGGGGATCGGCTCTGAATCTCTTGTCGTCCTCGACGCGCAGGATGCCGCGGCGCAGGTCCGCCAAGCCGCCGCGCGGATCCAGGAACCCGGACTCCGGGATGGACGGCGGCAGGGCGGGACGCAACTCGAGGGCCACGGCATTGACGGTGAAGTCGCGCCGTCCGAGATCCTCGCCGATGTCGCGGCCCAGGATTTCGGCCACGTCGATTTGCTTGAGCGCGCGGCCGCGCGCGGGCGGCAGGATCAGCCGGTAGACCGCGTTGTCGGGGTCGAGCGTGACGAGGGTGCCCTTGAAGGCGCGCGCGACGGCGGCGGCCAGCGTCCTCGCGCCCGCGCAGGCCAGGTCCAGGTCGGCGACGGTCCGTCCCAACGCGGCGTCGCGGATGGCGCCGCCCACCAGGTAGACGGGAGAGGCGTGCCGGAGCGCCGCGACGCGCGCCAGAGCCTCGCGCGTCTCGGCGGACAGCCGGACTCGTCGCGTCGGCATCAGGACTCTCCGGGCGCGGCGCGCTTGGCGAGTTCGCGCTCCCGCAGTTCCCGCTTGAGGACCTTCTGAAGGGCGTTCTTCGGCAGGAACTCGACGATCTCGACGTCGCGCGGGCGCTTGTAGGGGTCGAACTTTTCCTTGAAGAACCGGAGGAGCGCGGCCTTGTCGGGCAGGCGGTCTTTCTTGAGCACGACGTAGGCCTTGATGATTTCGTCGCCGTCCTCGTCGGGCACGCCGATGACGGCGGACTCCTCGACGTCCGGGTTTTCGGCGATGACGGCCTCGATCTGCGCCGAGAAGACCTTCAGGCCCTTCACGATGATCATGTCTTTCTTGCGGTCGCGGATGGCCAGATAGCCCTCGTCGTCGATCATGCCGACGTCGCCGGTTTTCAACCAGCCGTCCTTCGTGAACGCCTCCTTCGTGGCGTCGGGCAGGTTCCAGTAGCCCTTCATGACGTTGTCTCCCCGCACGCAAATCTCGCCTTCCTGCCCTTGCGGCAATTCGTTTTCCGCGTCGTCGATCACTTTCAGACGGCAACCGTCGATGGGCGTGCCGACGAAGCCGAACTTGATCCTGCCGGGCGGCGTGACGGTCGCGATCGGGCTGGTCTCGGTGAGGCCCCATCCCTCGACGATGCCGATTCCCGACGCGTCCAAGAAGGCTCGCGCCACGGCGGGCGGCAGCGGCGCCGCGCCCGACACGCAGACGCGCACGCGGCGGAATGCCCATAGCTTCAGAAACATGCGCGTTTTGAAATCGCGAGCCTCTCGTCCCAAGGCCGCGTAGACTTGCGGCACCGCCGCGAACACGGTGACTCCCTGCTCGCCCATGGCCTTCAGCCACGGCTTGGCCGGAGCGACCGACGAAGAGATGACCAGCTTCAGCGTCAGCCGCGCCGCCGTCAGGACCAGCGCGGTCCAGGCGAAGCTGTGGAACATGGGCAGGACGCACAGCGTGGCGTCCTTGCGCGTGAGCGCGATGCGCTTGAGCGCGCTCTCGCAGTTCGTGACCAGGTTGCGGTGCGTCAGCATGACGCCTTTCGGCAAGCCCGTCGTGCCGGAGCTGTACAGGATGGCGGCCACGTCGGATTCGTCCGCGGCGTCCGCGTGCCGGTCCGCGGGCGCCGGCGCGCGCAGTCCGCTGAAATCGCGCGCGATCTCGGGGCGTCCATGGCGCGTCGTCGGGTCGGTGACCCACAGCGTCTTCAGCGCGGGGCACTTCGCGGCCGCGGCCGTCATGCCCGGCAGAAACTCGGCCTGCGTGACCGCGCCCACGGCCCCGCAGTCGTTGAGCATGTAGGCGAGTTCGTCGGCCTTGCGTACCATGAAGTTGAGAGGCACCGCGATGGCTCCCAAGCGCGACAGCGCGAAATACGCGCTCACGAACTCCGGCGCGTTGCGGTGGACGATGGCGACGCGGTCGCCTTTTCGCACGCCCGCGCGGCGCAAGCCTTCCGCGACCGAGAGCGCGTCTCCTCGGACCTGGGAAAAGCTATAAGAGCGTTCGCCGTGGACGAGGAAGGTCCGCTCTCCGCCCTCTTGGGCGGCGCGGTCGAGCAAGCCATTGAGCGTCGCCATTGCTATCTCCGGCGCGGGTCCAGGAGGTCGCGCGCCGCGTCGCCCATGAGGTTCCAGCCCAGGACGAACAAGAAGATGGCGATGCCGGGAATGAAGATCGTGTGCCAGTACTCGAACGGGTGGCCCGCGGAGCCCATGATCCAGTTGCGCGACAGGGAGATCAGTTGGCCCCAGTCGGCGTAGCCGACCGGCGCGCCCAGGCCCAGGAAGGAGAGGGCGGCGGCGGTGATGACGACCGATCCCGTCGACAGCGAGGCGACGACCAGGACGGGGTAGATGCAGTTCGGAATGATGTGGACGAACAGGATTCGGGCGTCGCGGGCTCCCAGCGCGCGCGCGGCGGCCACGAAGTCCCGCTCCTTGACCGAGAGCACTTCCCCGCGCATCAGCCGCGCGTAGGACGGCCACGATACGGCCATGACGGAGTACATCACGTGGTCCAGGCTGGGGCCCAGCACGGCGACGATAACGACGGCCAGCAGCAGGTCGGGGAAGGCGAGGACGACGTCGGTGAAGCGCATCAGGATCTCGTCGATCCAGCCGCCGTAGAAGCCCGCCACCCCGCCCAAAATGACGCCGACGCACGCCGAGAGACCGACGACCTTGACCGCGACCTTGAACGCGGTGCGCGTCCCCCACACCATGCCGTAGTAGAGGTCGTACTGCTGTTCGGTGGTGCCGAACCAGTGTTCCTTGGAGGGCTTGGCCGGGTCCGGGCTGTAGCCGGTCTGCGGGATGATGTAGCTGTCGCGCGAACCGGCCTCGGGCGGCGCGAGGACGGGCGCGAGCGCGGCCGCCGCCAGGAACGTCCCGATGATGGCGAAGCCGAGGAGCGACATCGGCCGCCGCTTGAGCGTCTTCCAGACGTCTTTCAAGCGTTCCATTCAGTTTCCCACCCGGATGCGGGGGTCGACGACGGCGTACAGGATGTCGGAGATCAGGTTGGCCAGCACGAATAGGAATGCCGCCAGCATGGTCGAGCCCAGCACGCCGGGCACGTCCAGTTGCTGCGCCGCCTGCACGCCCCAGCGCCCGATGCCGGGAAAGTCGAAGACGGTCTCGGTGATGACCACGCCGCCCAGCAGTCCGATGAAGAGCAGGCTCGACAATGTGACGACCGGAATGAGCGCGTTGGCCAGCGCGTGCTTGCGGATGACGACGCTCTCCGGCAGGCCCTTGGCGCGCGCGGTGCGCACGTAGTCCTTGGTCAGTTCCTCCAGCATCGACGAGCGGGTGATCCGCAGGAGGAGCGCGACCGAGATGTAGACCAAGGTCGCCGCGGGCAGGACCATGTGTTCGACCACGTCGAGGCACGCGGCCCATCGGCGGTTGAGCAGGCAGTCCAAAGTGAGAAGGCCCGTCCAGTGCCGGAATCCGTCGGAGTGGACCAGCATGTCGGTGTCCATCGTGAAGCGGCCCGGCGGGAACAGATGGAATCGCCCGTAGAATATCATCAGCAGGGTCAGGCCCAGCACGAAGCTGGGCAGGGAGTAGCCGGTGATGGCCACGAAGCGCGTGACGTGGTCGAGCAGACGGTCGCGGTAGACGGCGGAGAGCACGCCGAAGAGCACGCCCACGATCATGATCGGGAAAAACGTCAGGACCGTGAGTTCGAAGGTCGCCGGAAAGAACGCGCGGACGGCGTCGGCCACGGGCATCTTCGCGGTTTCCGAGTAGCCCAGGTCGCCGTGCGCGACCTGCTTGAGCCAGAGAACGTACTGCACGGGCATCGGCTTGCGCAGGCCGTACTTCTCGATGACCGCGTCCAATTGGGCCAACTGGCGCGGGTCCTTCACGTACAGCGACGCGCGCATTTCCGGCGACAGGAACTGCAGGCAGAAGAAAAGAAGGAAAGTCACGCCGAACATCACCAGCGGCAGGAACGCAAGGCGCTTCAGGCAGTATTTAGCCACCGGCTCTCACTCCTTGTACAGCGCGTAGAAGTATTCGGGAGAGATCGGGTTGTGGTACCAGCCCTTGACCCAGTCGCGTTGGGTCCGGTAGATCACCATGTCCAGGATGACCAGGTTGGGAACCTCTTCGTATTCGAGCGCCTGCAGGCTCGCGTACAGGCGCTTGCGGGCGGCCGGATCGGAGGTCTCGTTGGCCTGTTCGATCAGCCGGTCCATTTCGGGGTCCTTGAACTTCTGCATTGCCGGGTAGTTGCCCAGCGAATGCAGGATCGGGAACGCGAAGTTGTGCGGGTCCGGGTAGTCGGCGTTCCACCCCATTACGAACAGGGGCAACTTGGAACTGTTCTGCGCGTCTAAGAAGGTGGGCCACTCCACGGAGCGCACGTCGACTTTGAACTTCGGGTTTAGGCTTTCGACGTTGCGCTTGAGGATCTGGCATATCGCCTGACGGGGCAGATTGCCAGAGTTGAAGGCGATGGTGAAGCGGAAGCCCCGCTCCCACAGCGCGCCGCCGAAGGCCTTCTTGAAGTGGGCCTCGGCTTTCTTGCGGTCGTAGGAGT
>CAIQSZ010000060.1 GCA_903874575.1 uncultured Elusimicrobia bacterium | reverse complement strand
GGAGCGGCCGGTGGTGCGCAATCTTGCTTTTACCCTGCCCCGCGGCCAGCGCGTGGCGCTGGTCGGACCATCGGGCGCCGGCAAGAGCACGATCGCGCAGCTGCTGCTGCGGCTTTATGACCCCGTGAGAGGCGCGGTGCGCTTGGGCGGCGTCGATTTGCGGGAATTCGCGGCCGCCGACTTGCGCCGCCAGTTCGGCGTCGTGCCGCAGGAGCCGTTCATTTTCCGCACCACCGTCCGCGACAACGTGCGCGTATCGCGACCCGAGGCGGACGACGCGTCGATTCGCCGCGCCTGCGATCTCGCCAACGCCTGGGAATTCATCGCCGGTCTTCCCGGCGGGCTCGACGCCCGCATCGGCGAGGGCGGATCGTCGCTTTCCGGCGGCCAGCGACAGAGGCTGGCCATCGCCCGCGCGATGCTGGCTCAGCCGCAGTGCTTCATCTTCGACGAAGCCACCAGCGCGCTCGACACTCTCAGCGAGCGGTTCATCCAGGAGGCGCTGGAGAAAAACCTGGGCGGCCGCACGGTCATCTTCATCGCCCACCGCCTGGCCACCGTGAAGAACGTCGACCGGATCCTCGTGATCGACGGCGGCCGCGTCGTCCAGGACGGAGGCTACGACGCCCTCGTCGCGCAGCCGGGGATGTTCCAGGATCTCGTGCGCGGTCAGTCTCTGGCCTAACCGGGGAGCGTCTCATGCGCGACCCGGTTTTGTTGACCGTTTCCGGCCTCTTATGCCATAATCGACCTCCGTCCGCGACAGAGTCGTAAAACGGCGCGTGCGCCGACCCCCTTGCCGGAGGATTGAATGGACTTTCTGCACTCGATGAAATTCCCGTTCGCGATCGTGATGGGAATATCCCTTCTCGCGCTTGCCGTCGCTTTCTGGCTTATCGAATGGGTGATGGCCAAGGACACGGGAACCGACGAGATGCGCAAGATCTCGGACGCCATCAAGTCGGGCGCCGAGGCCTACCTCCGCCGCCAGAACTACACGATCGTCTCCCTCTCTGCGGTCCTGGCGGTCGTGATCTTCGTGCTCTATGCGTTCGTGCGCAAAGCCAACGAGCACGATCCCGCGGGCCCCATGGTGCTGGCGCTGTGCACGACCGGATCTTTCGTCGCGGGCGCGGCGTGCTCCTTGATCGCGGGCTACATCGGCATGTGGGTTTCGATCCGCACGAACATCCGCACGGCGTCGGCGGCGCGCACCAGCCTCAACGACGCGTTGCGCATCGCGCTGCGCGGCGGCGCGGTGGCCGGCCTGTTCGTCTGCGCGATGTCGTTGATCGGCGTCGGCGGACTCTTCCTTCTCCTCAAGCAGCTCGGTTTCCCGTACGAGAAGATCCCGTTCATGATCGTGGGCTATGGGTTCGGGGCGTCCTTCGTCGCGCTCTTCGCCCAGTTGGGCGGCGGCATCTACACGAAGGCCGCCGACGTCGGCGCGGACCTCGTCGGCAAGGTGGAAGCCGGCATCCCCGAGGACGACCCCCGCAACCCCGCGGTCATCGCGGACTTGGTCGGCGACAACGTCGGCGACTGCGCCGGCCGCGGCGCGGACCTATTCGAATCCACCGCCGCCGAGAACATCGGCGCGATGATCCTGGGCGTCAGCCTCATTCCGTACTTCGGCTGGCACGGCGTCGTGTTCCCGCTGGTCGCCCGCGCCCTCGGCATCCTGGCGTCCATCGCCGGCATCCTGGTCGTGCGCACCGAGGAACACGAGGATCCGATGGACGCGCTCAACATCGGCTACTACCTGACCTCCTTTCTCGCGGCGCTGGGCTTCGCGGCGGCGGCGTGGTGGCTGCTTAGGTCCGAGCAGGCGCCCAACGCTTGGATCTACTACACGACCTGCGGCTTCATCGGCATCCTGACCGCGCAGGCTTTCGTGTATGTGACGCAGTACTACACCGAGTACAAGTATCGCCCGGTTCTCTCGATCGCGGAGGCCTCCAAGACCGGTCCGGCCACGAACATCATCTCCGGCATCGCGGTCGGCCTGGAGTGCACGGCCATACCCATCATCGTGATCGGCGTCGCGATCCTGTCCTCGTATAAACTGGGCGTGCTCGCCTTGGGGCCCGCGGCCGGCGTCACCGGCGGCCTGTTCGGCACCGCGGTCGCCACGATGGGCATGCTGGGCACGGCGGCGTACATCCTGGCCATGGACACCTTCGGGCCCATCACCGACAACGCGGGCGGCATCGTCGAGATGTCCCACCAGCCCGAGGAGATACGCAAGAAGACCGACCGCTTGGACGCGGTGGGAAACACGACCAAGGCGCTCACGAAGGGTTACGCGATCGGCTCGGCGGCGCTCGCGGCGTTCCTCCTCTTCTCCGCATACCTGGATGAGATCTACAACTACTCCGGCCGCCGCATCGCGGTCGATCTGGCCAAGCCCGAGGTGTTCGTCGGCGCGATGCTCGGCGCGATGCTGGTGTTCCTGTTCGCGTCGCTGGCGATCAAGGCCGTCGGCGAGGCGGCGCAGACCGTGATCGCCGAGGTCCGCCGCCAATTCAAGGAAAAGCCCGGCATCATGAAGGGCACCGAGGACCCTGACTACGGCCAGTGCGTGGACATCGTGACCATCGGCGCCCTGAAGCAGATGATCCTGCCCGGCATCCTGGCGACGGCCGGCCCCGTGCTCGTCGGGCTTCTGTTCCGCATGTTCATCACGCCCGAGAACCCCACCATCGCGGCGGAAGCGGTCGCGGGACTGCTGATGGTCGGCACCATCGCCGGCATCCTCATGGCGTTGTTCCTGAACAACGCCGGCGGCGCGTGGGACAACGCCAAGAAGTACATCGAGATGGGCACCTACGGCGGCAAGAAGTCGGACGCCCACAAGGCGGCCGTCGTCGGCGACACCGTCGGGGATCCCTTTAAGGACACGGCGGGGCCGTCCCTCCACGTCCTCATCAAGTTGCTCGCGACGATCACGCTCGTCCTCGCCCCTCTCTTCCTCTGAGAGCGCGCGTTCAAAATCGCCGCCCGGCCCGCGTGGGCCGGGCGGCTTTTTTATAGAACATTGAAGCCGTTGACAAATGCGCGGCCTAATGATAGATTCGTACTAGATAATAATTATCAAACAGGAGGAAGTAATGAACACCGGCATAGGCCTTAAGGAGTCGTCTCGCGCGAAAGTTCTCGCCCTGCTGGCGCACGCGCTGGCGGACCTGGGGGTGCTCGCCCTTAAGACGCGCAACTTCCACTGGAACGTCGTCGGTCCCCGCTTCAACGACCTGCATAAGTTTTTCGAGACCCAATACGACGCCATCGAGGGCTCCATCGACGAGACCGCGGAGCGTTCCCGGGCGCTCGGCGGGCGGGCGCTCGGCTCCATGAAGGAGTTCCTAGCCCAATCCCGCCTTAAGGAAAACGCGGCCGGGCTCGCTCCCTCCGCGGACGCCATGCTCTCCGAACTCCTGAGCGACCACGAGACGCTCGTCCGGCACCTTCGCGCGGACGTCGACGCCTGCGCCGACGCCGGCGACCAGGGCACGGCGGATTTCCTGACCGGCCTGATGGAAGCCCACGAAAAGATGGCGTGGATGCTGAGGAGCTTCGTCTCCTGACCGCGATGAAGACCCGAGACGAAGTCCGAGCTTTGTTTCGCACCAAAAAGGTGCCCCTCACCCATCAGCGCTTGGCCGTGTACGAGGAATTGTCCTCGCGCAACGACCATCCGAGCGCGGAGTCCTTGCACGCCTCCCTCAAGAGGGCCTACCCCAGCCTGTCGCTGGCCACGGTCTACAAAACGCTCCAAACCCTGCATCAGATGGGCATGGTCGCGCGCGTGGATTCGCCCGCGGCCCAGGCGCGCTACGACGCCATCGTCGACACGCACCACCACTCGGTCTGCGCCGGTTGCGGCAAGATCGACGACCTGTTCGACGCGTCGCTGGACCGTCTGCCGCCCCCCAGGCTTGAGGGTTTCGTCGTCCTGGGCCATTCCGTCCATTTTCACGGCCTCTGCGCCCGGTGCGCGAAGGCTTCCGCACCCAAGCCGCGCTAACGTCACAGGAGGATTCACCCATGGCCGAGACTCTCGTTCAGAAAGCCGCCCCCGACTTCAAGGCGGAGGCTCTCATAGGCAAGTCGTTCAAGGAGATCCAGTTGTCCGATTACAAGGGCAAGTGGCTCGTCCTGTTCTTCTACCCGCTCGACTTCACCTTCGTGTGTCCGACGGAGATCACCGCGTTCTCCGACCGCGTCGACGAGTTCAAGAAGTTGGGCGCCGAGATCGTCGGCTGCTCGGTGGACAGCAAGTTCTCCCACCTGGCGTGGTCCGAGAAGCCCCGCAAGGAAGGCGGGCTGGGCGAGATCAAGTACCCCATCCTCGCCGACATCACCAAGAAGATCGCCCGCGATTACGGCGTGCTGGTCGACGAAGCGGTCGCCTTGCGCGGTCTCTTCCTGATCAACCCTCAGGGCCGCGTCTCCTACTCGGTCGTGCACGACCTTGGCGTGGGCCGCTCGGTCGACGAGACCCTGCGCGTCATCGCCGCCTTCCAACAGGTCGAGAAGACCGGCGAGGTCTGTCCCGCCAACTGGAGCGCCGGCAAGAAGACCATGAAGCCCGACTCGGTCAAGTCCAAGGAGTACTTCGCGGCCGCGGCCTGATAGCCGATTCGCCGGGAAAAGGGCCGGCCGGGGGCGCGCACTCCCGGCCGGCTTCTTTTCTGATTCGGCTACTTGTCTTTTGCAAAGATGCCTGTTATGAAAGAGGATCATGAGTTTTAGATCGTACCTGGTCGCCCAAGCCTTGGGCGCGTTCAACGACAACGCGTTTAAAACCTTCGTGGCTCTGTTGGCTGTCGCGACGATGGCGATGGACCAGAGCGGTCAACTCATCGCCATAGCCGGCGCGCTCTTCATCATTCCTTTCCTGCTATTCTCGACCTTCGCCGGAGCGGTCGCCGATCGATGGAATAAGAAGAAACTCATCGTCATCTTTAAGGCCATCGAGATCGTGCTGATGATTCTCAGCGGAATCGCGCTGTATTTCAACAGCATTCCTTTTTTGATGACGCTGTTGTTCCTGATGGGAGTCCACAGCGCGTTCTTTGGCCCGGTCAAGTACGCCATCTTGCCCGAATTATTGCCGGACAGCGAACTGTCAAACGGGAATGGCCTGGTGCAGATGACGACCTTCCTGGGCGTGATCCTGGGCACCGTCGCCGCGGGACTTCTTCTGCAATATTTCAAGGATCGTCCCTACATGAGCGCCTTACTCTTCACCGCGGCGGCTGCGGGCGGATTTATCGCGAGTCTTTTCATACAAGACACCCCCCCTCTCGGGAAGGCGGAGCCGATCAATCTTAATTTTCCGGTTCAGATAGGGCGGAACATCAAGGAACTCCATGTTCACTACAGCGTTTACCTCGCCACGATCGGCGCCGCCTATTTTTGGTTCGTAGGCGCTATTTTTCAGATGAACTTACTGGTTTACAGCAAGAGCCTGATGGGATTGAGCGAGAGCGCCGCGACCAACCTTCAAATCATCATCGCCGTCGGCATCGGAGCCGGAAGCTATTTGGCCGGCAAGATGTCGAGGCAACAGGTCGAACTGGGGCTGGTGCCGATGGGCGCTTTGGGCCTGGTTTTTTTCGCTTTTGACCTGGCATTTTCCTTCCGCTCCGCTTCAAGGACGTCGGTCGATCTTTTTCTGCTCGG
>CAIQSZ010000059.1 GCA_903874575.1 uncultured Elusimicrobia bacterium | reverse complement strand
TACCGGTTCGCGGGCGATGAGTGCGTTCAACTCGTCGCCGCTCAGTTCCAGCGGGGCGCTCGCCTGGGAAGACCGCAGGGCGTCTTTAAAGATCTTGACCCGTTCCTCCAGGCCGGGAAATCCTCCGGGCGGCGGCGTCCAGGCCGGCAAGGGCGCCGCGTCCGCGGCCGTGTAGGCCTTGATCGCGCGCTTGGCGGCGGCGCCGAGGGCCACGGCGGCCGCGAGTCCTCCCAAGAAGAGGAGTCCCGCGGCGATGCCCGCGTAGAACAGGCAGCCGCGTTTCTTTTTTGCGTCGGGAGCGGGGGCGATGTTTGTCATAGGGTGGTTTCGGCGGGCTTAGTTTTTCGTCCCTTTCGTCGTCGCCGGCGGCTCCGTGGCGAGGGCGATGGACTCCGCCCCCGACGATTTCGTCGCCGCGATCAGGCGTTGAACGGTGCGGTAGGGCACGGACTCGTCGACGCGCAGGAGCACGATGGAGTGCTTGCGCTTCTCCACCTCGGCCTTCAGGTCGGGGATCAGTCGCGCCCAAGAGGAGTCCGCCGCCCGCACCGACAGCGCGCCGGATTTCGCGTAGGTGACGGCGATGGTCAGGTCCTGGTTCGGCTTCTGGCGCGCCGGCGGCAGGTCGACGGGCAAGGTCGGGTACGAGAGCAGGGGGGCGGTGACGAACAGGATGACGAGCAGCACCAGCGAGATGTCGATCACCGGGATGATGTTGACCTCGGTGACGGGCTCCGCCTCGGGCGTCTGCGCGCGCAGGCGCAGCATCGCGTATTTGGCCATCAGGGCTTGGCCGCCGCAAGCGTCGGATCGAAAACCTGGACCAGCGCGACGGCCGAGGCGCCGGCGGCCTGCAGGGCTTCGATGGCGCCGACGACGCGGCCGTTGGTCACGTCCAGTTCCGGGGCCAGGAACACTTTTTTGTCCTCGCGCTCCGAAATCCTCGGCTGCAGCCACGCTTTCAACTCCGCGTCGCCGGTCAACAGCCTTCCATCGAAGACGTAGCCCAAGGCAGACAAGCCGACGGCCAGCACGGGTTCGGGCGGCTTGGGGTTGAGCGGATCCTCCCCCGCCCTCGGACCCTTCGGCTCGTCGACGCTTTTCTTGGCGGCGGCGGTCTGCACCTTCAGCATCGACTGCGCGGCCATGGGAGAGAGCACCAGCAGGATGATGAGCAGGACGAGCGACACGTCCGCGAGGGGCACGACGTTGACGTCCGCGATGGGCGCGGCTTCGTCGCGTCGAAGGAAGGGACTAGACATGCCGTTGCTCCAGCAGCTCGGCCAGTTCGAGCACCCAGAGGTCCGCGGTGTTCAGGCGATGGCGGGATTCCAGCGTGAAGTAGTTGTAGAGGAGGGCCGAGAAGACCGCCAGACCGATGCCGCAGGCCGTGGCCACCAGCGCCTCGGAGATGCCCGCGGCGACGACGGCGGGGCCTCCCGCGCCCGCGGCCGACAGATCGTGGAACGCGCGCATGATGCCCAGCACCGTGCCCATCAGGCCGATCAGCGGCGACACGAAGCTGGCCGTGCCGAACAGGCCGACGCGGCGGTTCAGCGCCATCGAATAGCGCTGGCGATGGACTTGAAACACCTCGACCAGCTTCTCCGTGGTCGGGTTCTCCGGCGTCAGCACCGCGGCCAGCGCCGCGCCCAGAATGGTCGAGTTGCGCCGCGCGATGGCCAGGGCGCCCGGCTTATCGCCCACTTCCATGCGGTCGCGCACGCGCTCCCACATCGCCGTCGGCAGGCGCAGCTTGATCCAGTAGGCGAACAGCCTTTCCAGCGCCTGCCCCAGCACGACGAAGGACAGCGCGAGGAGGATCGGCATCGCGATGCTGACGGCCAACATCTCGGAGAAGCTCATGTTCGACATGTGAAAGAGTATAGCGGAGGCGTCGGAACCCTGCAAGGCTCCCTCCCCTCCTCCTTATTTGCCTATTAGGGATTTGTCTTTGGTGAGGGCTTCGAGGCGTTTGCGGGCGGCCTCGAAGGTCGAGGTGCCGCGCCGGCTATGTTTCATGAGGTCGGCGTAGAGGGGGGCGGCGGAGCGGGGCTTGTCCTCCAGCTCCAACATCAGCGCCAGGCGCAGGAGGCCGGCCAAGCGAGGAGGATCGTCCTTCGGCGACGTGTCCGCCAGCTTCTGGTAGGCGGCTTTCGCGGCGGCGGCGCGCTTGAGGCGTTCCTCCAGGCGGCCGAGGGCGTACAGCGCCTTGGTGCGCTCCTCGGGGCCGGCGGCGCGCGCGTAATCCTTGGAGGCTTGGGCGTTGTCGCCGTGCTCCTCGCGCATGCGCGCGGCGGTCCACCATGCCCAGGACGCCCGCGCGTGCTTCGGGAAACGGGAGCCGAATTGCTCCCAGCCGGCGGCCGGATTCTTGCCGGACTTGGCGAGCGCGAGCGCGCGGTTGTAGGCGGCGTCGGCCGCGTCGGCGTCGTCGCCTGTCACGCGGCCGTAGACGGCGGCCGCGCCCGCGGCGTCGCCGGCTTCGTAGAGGAGGGCGCCCAGGCGCATGGTCGCCTCTTTGACATGCGTGTCTTTAGGGTGGGCGGCGAGGTAGCGCCGGTAGGCATCGGCCGCGTCGGCGGTCTTGCCCGATTGCCGCAGGGCTTCGGCGCGGTAGAAGCGCGCCTGGGGCGTATGGGGCGACGCGCCGTCCGCCTCGATCTGCCGCTTGAACAGATCCTCGGCGGAGACCCAGTCCCCCCGTTTGTACGCCGCGGTCGCCAGCAACCAGCGGATATGCGCGACCAGCGGATGGTCCGGAATCTTCGCGGCCAGCTCGACCAGATCGGGGTTATCCTTGTCGCTCTCCCAGAGGGAGACCAGGAGCAGGCCCTGCACGTCCTTGGTCTTCGGGTCCTGCGCCGGCGCGCCGTCGAGCCAGCGGCGGTAGAGCGGAATGGCGTCGCTCCACCGCTTGGCGTTGTAGTGGACCTGGGCCATCAGCAGAAGCGCTTCCCGGTCGGCGTCCTTCGCTTCCGAAGTGCGGCCCATCTTGCGATAGTGCGACAGGGCCTCGCCGGTGCGGCCCAATTCCGTGTCGAGTTGTCCCAGTTGGAGGTGCGCGTCGGCGGCGTAGGCGGAGTCGGGCGCGCGTTCCAGCAGGTCCTCAAACGATTTAATCGCTTCCTCCTTCTCCCCCAGCCGTTTGAGCGCCAGGCCGCGCTCGTAGAACGCCTGGGCGATCAGCGGGCTGTTCGGGTAGCGGCGCGTAAAATCCAGGTAAGCCCTCGCCGCGTCTTCCAGCCGGTGCGCGCGGGAAAGCGCGTTGGCTCCCGCCAGCGCCAGCGAGTCGCGCAGGCCGTCCAGTTTCCAGCGCGAGGCTTCCGCGCCGGCACGTGCGAGCGCGTCGCGGGCGCGGTCGGGTTTGCCCTGGCGGTCCCAGTCGCCGGCGATCGCGGCTAGGGCGTAAGCGCGCACCGGGGATTCCTGGCCGGAGGCGGCGACCGCGCGGTACAATTCCGCCGCGTCTTCTTTGCGGCCGGTCCTATCGAGCGCCGCCGCGCGCCACACTTGCGCGAGCGCCAGCCAGCGGTCGGCGGCGCCGGACGGATCGGCGGCGGGCACCGCCTTGAGGACGTCGGTTTCGCGGCCGAGCGCGAACAGGGCTCCTCCCAGCAGATGGATCGCGCGCGTGCGCAGGCGGTCGCCTTGGGCGCGCGCCAGCGGCGCCAGGAACTTCAGCGCGGTCTGCGGTTCGCCGCGCCGCAGATGAAGTGCGCCCGCGGCCAACTCGATCTCCGAGCGCAGCGGACTGTTGGGATAGCGGCGCAGGAAGTCGTAGGCTTCGCCCAGCGCCTGGTCGTCGGCGCCGGCCGAGGCCGCGGCGCGCAGGCGCGCGAGCGCTTCCTCCGGAGTCGTCGAAGGCAGATCGGGCACGAACGGAGCGTCCGGCGTGACGCCGCCCGCGGCGGGGTCGCCGCCGGGGATGGCGTCGAGCAGTCGCCGGCCGCGTTCCGCCCAGTCCGTTCCCGAGTAGCGTGAGATGAGCAACTCCAACTGGCGGCGTGACGCTCCATACTCGCCGGTCCGCAAGGAGAGTTCCGCGTCGCGGTAGAGGCGCAACGCCGCCGATTCCTTCGCGCCGGAGTCATTGCGGGCCAGGTCGATCGTCCGCGCCGGAAGGGCGAATCCGAAAAGGAGAATGAGGCAGGAGAAGACGCGGGTCACAGCGGCTAGTGTAAAGCGGAGCCCGGAGGATGTCAATGACCGCACGGAGCTTTGGTCAACTCGTGAAGTGGAAGGTCACGCGACCCCACACTTCGGCGCTTGCGGCGGGCACCGGCTCGAAACGCCACTGCCGCAGGGCCGCGAGCGCGCGCTGGTCGATTTCCGGGAAGCCCGAGGTTTTTCTGATGACCGCGCCGGGTTTGACCGTCCCGTCGGACAGGACTTGGAAGCGCACCGTCACCGTGAGGTCCAGGCCGCGCGTTCCGACCCAGTCGGGGCTGGTCGGAACCGTGCGCTTCAGGATGCGCCGGTTGCCCACCGGTCCCTCGAGCGAGTAGGAGACCCCGGAGCCGTCCGGTCCCGTCCCGCCTCCCTTCGCGCGCGCGTCCAGCAGGTCCGCGCCGCCGGCGCCCGCCGCGTCGCCCGGGTCGGCGGATTCGGCGGCGTCCGCCAGCGCCGCGGCCGCCCCGGCTTTTCGGGCTCCCGCCAGAGCAGCGCCGCCTTTGCCTCCGACCGTCACGCCCTTCGCGCGGGCCCTGCCGCCCGGAGGCGGCGAGGCTTCCGCCTCCTGAGCGAGAGCTTCGTCGGGGTCGGCCATCGTCGCCAACTCCTGCGAGAGTTCGGCCCTCTTTGCCGCTTTCGCCGCGCGCGCGGCGGCCAGGCGCTCCCGGCGCGCCCGCTCCACGGCGGCTTGGCGTTCCCGCTCGACGCGCGCGGCCTCGGCGCGCGCCTGCGCGGCCGCTTTTTCCCGGGCGTCGCGCCGCGCTTGCGCTTCGGCGGCCGCGGCGGCTTTCTGGCGGGCGACGCGAGTCCGCTCGATTTCGGCGGCCTTGAGCGCTTCCAACCGCTGCCGTCGTAGGATCGACGCCGCGACGACGGCCTTGGCGTCCAGCGCGGGGCGGACGCGGGCTGCGGCTTTCGGCTTCGTCTTGGCCGCGGCGGGCTTGGGCTTGGGCGCCGGCTTGACGGGCGCGTCGACGGCTCCGGCCTTGACCTTCTCGGGCCGGTACTCGCCGGGGCCTTTCTGCGGCGGACGTTCCGCCCGGCCGTCGCCGCCTGGCGCGAGCGCCAGGTTCGGCGACGGGGCGGGCAGACGGGCGACGAACTCGATGGGCACGGCGGACTCGGGCGCGCGCTCCCGCCCGCCCCAGCGCATGATCGGGTTCAGCGTGAACAACACGCCGTAGGCGATCGTCGCGACGAGATAGAACGGAAGCTCGTAGACCCAATCGGGCTCGAGCTGATCTTCGAAGGCCATCGACGAAGGATACCTCGCCCGTCGCCCGACCGCAAGCCCGTCGTGTTACGCGCGTTTACAGGTTCTTGACGCAGGCTTCGGCTATGGCCGGGGCGGTGAATCCGTACTTCTCGTAGAGCCGCTCCGGCGAAGCGGACTCGCCGAAGTCGCGCATCCCCAGGCGCACGACGGGGCAGGCCTTGCCGCTTTCGGCCAAGGCCTCGCACACCGCGGAGCCCAGCGCTCCGTTGACGTTGTGGTCCTCGACGGTCACGATGCGCTGGGAATCCGACGCGAAGCGCGCGACGGCCGCGGAGTCGAACGGCGCCAGCGACGACGCGTTGACCGCGCGGACCGCGAAGCCCTTGGCTTCCAGCGACTTGGCGGCCTCGACGGCGTGAGGCACGGGGCCGCCCGACGCGATGACGGTGGCCTGGAACTTCGCCGTCTTTTTGGCGGGTTCCCACAGCGTGTCTATTTTGCCCAGCTCCCACTTATAGTCCGCGCCGTGGACCTCGGGCATTTTTTGGCGGGTCAGCCGGATATAGACCGGGCCTTTGTGCGCGATCATCCAGCGCACGGCCTGCTTCGTTTCCACGTCGTCGGCGGGTTGAAGCACGGTCATGTGCGGCAGGGAGCGCATGGCGGACGCATCCTCCAAGCCCATCTGGGAGGTTCCGTCCTCTCCGGTGCCGATGCCGGCGTGCGTGCCGACCAATTTCATGTTCGTCTGGTTGTACGCCGCGGAGACTCGGATGGTCTCCAGGCGGCCGATGAGGAAGCACGCGAAGCTGGCCAGCACGGGAACCTTGCCCGAGAGCGCCAGGCCCGCGGCGATGCCGATCATGTTCTGCTCGGCGATGCCGACTTCGACGTGCCGGGCCGGGTACTTTTTCAGAAAAGCCTGGGTCATCGTGGATTTTGAGAGGTCGGCGTCCAGTACGACGAGATTCGGGTTGGACTCGGCGAGTTCCAGGATCGTTTCGCCGAAGGATTCGCGGGTCGCCTTAGCCATTGAGGATCTCCTTGACCGCCTTGTCCGCGTCTTCCTTCTTGGGCGCGTTGCCGTGCCAGGCGACGTTGTTCTCCATGAAGGAGACGCCCTTGCCCTTGATCGTCTTGGCGATGATCGCGTGAGGCTTGCCGTCGGCCTTCTGCGCGCGCTCCAGCGCTTTCTCGAGGGCCGCGAGATCGTGGCCGTCGATGGACTGCACTTCCCAGTTGAACGCCCTCAATTTATCGGTCAGCGGTTCGATGTTCATCACCTGGTCCACCGGTCCGTCGATCTGTCCGTTGTTGTGGTCCAGGATCATGACCAGGTTGTCGAGCTTCCACTTCGGCGCGGACATAAAGGCCTCCCAGCACTGGCCCTCCTGCATCTCGCCGTCGCCCAAGACCACGTAGGTCTTCCAGCCCTTCTTGTCCATCTTCGCCGCCAGCGCCATGCCCACGCCGACCGACAGCCCCTGTCCCAGCGAGCCGGTCGAAAACTCGATGCCCGGCAGGCGCAGCCGGTCCGGATGGCCTTGCAGCGGCGAGCCCAGCTTGCGCAGGCTGAGCAACTCGGACTGTGGGAAGTAGCCGCGGCGCGCCATCACCGCGTACAGCGCGGGGCAGGCGTGGCCCTTCGACAGGATGAAGCGGTCCCGCTCCGTCCAGGCGGGGTTCTTCGGATCGTGCTTCAGGAATTTCCAATACAGCACGGCCAAAATTTCGACGACCGAGAGCGATCCGCCGGGATGGCCGTTGCCGGCCGCCTCGATCATCCGGATAATGTCGACGCGTATGTCGCGCGCCAAGGACTTTAAATCGACGTCGGGGAGGGTCGAGGTGGGCATGAGAGATTCTAGAAAATTGCGTCGCCGCGCGCCACAGGGAGTCGTCGAGCCGATGTGTTAGAATCTGTCCATTCATGAAGACCAAGATCTACGCCGACCGGATTCGCGCCGCCGCCGCCTTCATCCGCAAGAAAATCCCCGATTGCCGCCCCGACGTCGCCTTCATTCTGGGGTCCGGTCTGGCGAAGGCGGTTCCCGCGCTCGAAAGGCCGCGCGTCATCGCCTACGACGACATTCCCGGCTTCCCGCGCGCGACCGTGCCCGGGCACGCGGGCAAGCTGATCCTGGGACGCGCCTATGGTAAGAACGTGGCCGTCATGCAGGGCCGTTTTCACTATTACGAGGGCCACTCGATGGAGTCCGTCGCCCTGCCCGTGCGCGCGTTGGAGCGCTTGGGCCTGAAGACGCTCATCGTCACCGCCGCCGTGGGCTCCATGCGTCCTAAGATTCGGCCCGGCCACTTCACCGTCCTCGCCGACCACATCAATATGATGGGCCGAAATCCGCTGAGGGCGTTTCACGAGAAGGAATTCGGCGTCATGTTCCCCGATATGACACAGGTCTACGACAGGCGCTTGAGCCGGCTCATCCTGGCGGCGTGCCGCAAGCGCGGGATTGCCGCGCATTCGGGCGTGTACCTGGCCGTGGGCGGACCGTCGTATGAAACCCCGGCCGAGATCAAGGCTTTCCGCGCGCTGGGCGGCGACGTGGTGGGGATGTCGGTGGTGCCCGAGGTCGTCCCAGCGCGCCAGATGGGCGTAGCGGTGGGCGCGTTGGCGTGGACCTCGAACATGGCCGCCGGCCTGCCGGGTTCCATCCAGAATCACGCGGACGTGCTGGCGCTGGGCGACCGCGTGGCCGACGACTTGCGTGGCGTGCTCGGCGATCTGATCAAGGCCGTTTAGGAATAATCCTCATGCTCTTTCTCGACCTCATCGCGAAGAAGCGCGACGGGGGACGGCACACGCCGCGGGAACTGGCCTTCGTCGCCCAGGGCGCCGCGACCGGATCGATTCCCGATTATCAGCTGGCCGCGTGGCTGATGGCGGTCGTCTGTCGCGGCATGGACGAGGCGGAGACCGTGGCTTTGACTTACGCGATGGCGCGCTCGGGCGCGACTTTGGGCTTGGGCGACCTGGGCCGTCCGAAGGCCGACAAGCACTCCACCGGCGGCGTCGGCGACGGCGTGTCTTTGGCGCTGGCTCCTTTGGCCGCCGCCTGCGGCTTGGCCGTGCCCATGATGTCGGGCCGCGGCCTGGGCCACACCGGCGGCACCCTCGACAAGCTGGAATCCATCCCCGGCTTCAAGGTCAGCCTCCCCCTCCCGCGCATACGCGCTCAGATGCGCGCGTTGGGCGTCTGCCTGTTCGGCCAGTCCGCCGACTTGGCGCCCGCCGACCGCGCCTTGTACGCCCTGCGCGACGCGACCGGGACCGTGCCCTCGCTCCCGCTCATCGTCGGATCCATCCTGTCGAAGAAGGCCGCCGAGGAGTTGGACGCGCTGGTGCTGGACGTGAAGGTCGGCCGCGGCGCCGTTTTCAAAGACGCGGCTTCCGCGCGCGGCCTGGCCGCCGCGCTGGTCAAGACCTCGAAGGGGCTGGGCGTGCCCGCCGTGGCCGTGCTGACCGCCATGGAGCAGCCGCTCGGCCGCTATGTCGGCAACGCGCTGGAAGTCCGCCAAGCGCTGGAGATTCTCGATGGGGCGCAGACCGCGCCCGATTATTTGGAGTGCGTCCTGATTCTCGGCGGCTGGATGCTGAAGCTGGCCGGTCTGGCCAAGTCCTCGGAACGCGGCGCCGAAATGATGCGCGCGCGCATCGCCGACCGCTCGGGCCTGAAGATGATGCGCGCCATGGTGAAGGCCCAGGGCGGCGACGTCCGCGTCATCGATGATCCCGACCGCCTGCCAAGGGCGAAGCTCTTCCGCGCCGTGGTCGCGCCGAAGGCCGGATTCGTCGCCGCGCTGGACGCGCGCAAGATAGGCCGCGCGGGAGTGCTTGTCGCCGCCGGCCGCGTCTGCAAGGAACAGCCTCTCGACTACGGAGCGGGGCTTTGCCTGCTGAAGAAGGTCGGCGACCGCGTGCGCCGCGGCGAGACTCTCGCCGTCCTCCACGCCGCCGATGCCGCCCGCCTGGACGCCGGCGAGGCGGAGTACCGTTCCGCGCTGGTCATCGGCCCCGAGGCCCCGCGCCGGGCGGCCGTCATCCTTGAGGTATTGAAGTGAGGACGCGGGGGTAGGGAGCTTTAGAAGGCCGCGCCCGCCAAGGCGCGCAGGAGGCCCTCGCCCACGATCAGGAGGTCCTTGTCTTTTTTGCGCAGGATCTCTCGTTCCTCGAAATCCTTGAGGAGCCGGACGGTGGTCTCGATGGTAAGGCCCGCCATTTCGGCCAGGTCCCGGCGCTTGATGCCGGCCACGACGGGATGCGGCTTCTTCGGGACCATCATGCGCAGGAGCGTGTCGGCCAGGCGGCCGCGCGCGGGCTTGAAGGCGATGTCGCGGGCCTTGTTTTCCCCGCGGCGCACGTCGCGGGCCATCTCGCGCATCAGCGCGTGGGCGGCCTGCGGGAAGGTGGCCAGGAACTCATAGAAGCCGCGGGCCTCCACCATGGAGACCACGCTGGGGTCCAGAGCCTCTCCGGTCGCGGTGTACTGCCCCTCGTCGGCGAGGAGCGTGATGTGGCCCAGCAGGTCGCCGGGAGACTCGACGCGGGTGGTCAACTGCTGGCCGGTGCGGCTGGACTTGTAGACCTTGACCTTGCCGGTGCAGACCACGTAGACGCCTTGGGGCATGGAACCCTCATGGAAGACGACCTCGCCGCGCTTGAACGCGCGTGCCAGGCGCATTTCGCGCCAGGCCTTCTTCGCGTCCTTGTTGCCGAGAAGTTCGTAGAAGCAGTTCTTCTTGCACGGGCACCAGTCGCAGTTCGGGGCGTTGCGGTGAGAGTAGGGCATGGGACGTCATGATAACAATTTCGAGCCCGACAGCCGGTCCGGCGGCCCGCTCAGCGAAGGGCGATGCGCCCGGACATGTCCGCGACGGCCTGGGAGAAGGCCGGGAGGTCTCGGACCGCCTCGAATTCCACGTCGGTCTTCGACAACAGGACCAATCGGCGCAACTCGGCGGGGTCGCTGCAGGCGGCGAACGCCTCCTTCAAGGCGTGCATGGCCGCAGTCGTCTTGCCCGACATCGCGTAGCCCAGGGCGAGCTGGTAGTGGGCGCTGGGGTTCATCGGGTTCTGCTGGAGCGATTTTACCAGGAAGCGGACGGCCTTTTCGGACGCGCCGGTCTTGTTGTAAGCCGTGCCGATCTTCTCATGCAGGCCGGCGATCTGTCCGTTGGACAGGGTCTTGACCTCGGAGTCAAGGGCCAGCGCCTCGTTGTAAGCGGAGATCGCGCTCTGGTAGCGGCGGAACTTGAACTCCAAATCGCCCCGGGAGATCTTCTCGATCACGGCCGGATCCTGCGCCGGAGCGGCGCGGGCCGGAGCGTCACGCACGGCGTCGCGCATCTCCTCCCCGCGCAAGTCCATATTCGAGGCCACCATGCCGTTGAGCTTGGACACGGAGTCGTCGGCCTCTTTCTTGGTGATGCCCAGCGTGCGGCGGGTCAACGTGTTCGCCAGCAGGGGAGAGAAGGCGGGATCGCGCTTGGCGGCGGCGATCAGGGCGCCCTCATGGCCGTTCTTGCGGGCCTTGGCCATGGCCATCTCCAGGTTGGTGACCGCCTTGTCCTCGTCCTTCATCTTGAGGCGCAGGCGGGCGGCGTGGAGCGGGATCAGGGCCTTGTTCGGGGCGGCCTTCAAGGCGTTCTTGTACGAGACCAGGGCGGCCTCGTAGGACTCGACGGCCTCCTGGCACAGCGCCATGCTGAAGTGCAGGCGGGAGGCGTCGGGCAGGTCGGAGAGCGCGGGGTCCATGTCCAGCGCCATCTGGTAGGCGTCGATGGCGGACTGGGCGTCGTCGCGGTCGGCGTTTTCCACCGCGCCGTGCTTGAAGCCTCTCTGGTAATGCGCCCAGCCCAGCAGGAAGTAGGCGGACACGCTGCGTTGGGTGCGCGCGGCCTTGTTGAAGCGGGAGATCGCGTCGGTGTACTCCCGGCGCTGCAGCTTGTCCAGGCCCTCGGACATCAGCTGCTCGGCGACCGGATCGGTTTTGCGTGCGAGCTTCTTGCTCTTGGCGGCGCTGGCCGGAGGGGTGACGGATAGGAGAGCGGCCAGCGTCGCGGTCAGGAAGATTGCCATCATGT
>CAIQSZ010000058.1 GCA_903874575.1 uncultured Elusimicrobia bacterium | reverse complement strand
GCTGAGCGAACTCGGCCGCGACGCTCTGCGCGTGAATTCCTTTGGCCATAAAGTAATGGCGTTTGTACCTTAAGACGCAGACAATTTCGGTGGCGAGCGCCTCATTGAGCACCTTGATGACGACACTGCGGTCGGCATTGTAGCCTGCGGTCACGGCCCCTTGCTCAATGTGTTTGCGCGCGCGATCTCGGAGCATCATGACGTCGCTCAGAAACGGCTTGCTATCGACGGCTTTGGTCCCGGTATTCATTCGATTTCTCCATTGCGGGCCTCTTGGCTTCGGAGTATCGCTCTAAAAGGCGCGTGGGAAGAATAGAGATGCCGTCACAAATTTATGACCTATTTTTGGCGAAGCCTAATCTGCATTCTGGGCCTAATTTATTGAGAACCCTCTCGCAGTCGCGCGCATTTAGTAGCATTCAGTTCGTCAGTCAATGGGAAAAATATCCGTTTCGGCGCGGGACCGGGTGTTCGTTCTGACCGGCGCGGGAATCAGCGCGGAGAGCGGCTTGCCCACCTTTCGCGCCGAGGACGGGCTGTGGGCGGGGCATCGAGTCGAGGACGTGTGCACGCCGCGGGCGTGGAAGCGCGACCCGGCCGGCGTGTGGGAGTTTTACTCGAAGCGCCGGGCGGCGGCGCAGAGGGCTCGTCCGAATCCGGCGCATGTCGCGCTGGCCGAGTTGGAAGCGCGGTTGGGCGCGCGTTTCTTCCTCTGCACTCAGAACGTGGATGATCTGCATGAGCGGGCCGGTTCGGCGCGGCCGCTGCACATGCACGGCGAACTGGCCAAGGCGCGTTGCGAGCGGGAGTGCGGGCGGGCGCCTGTCGAGGACCGGACGGTCCCTCAGAATCTGGCCCAGGTGGGCTATTGCGCGTGCGGCGGGCGGCTGCGTCCGCACATCGTCTTCTTCGGCGAGATGCCATTAGAGATGGATCGCATCCAGGAGGAGATCGCTCGGGCGACGCTCATGCTCGTGGTGGGAACTTCAGGATCGGTTTATCCCGCGGCAAACTTCGTCCATTGGGCGAGGCAGGCCGAAGCGCGCACGGTCTACGTGGGACCCGAAGCGCCGCTGAACGCCGCCGCGTTCACCCACGTGATAAAAGGGATGGCCGGGGAGGTTCTGCCCGGGCTTTTCCGGGTGGAGTAGCAACGTGCGCGAAATTATTCCGGGAAACCTCCTTTTTCGCCTTGGGGCGTTTATTCGTTCTTCGGATTCGAGGCGAGGAGCTTCTGCGCTTCCTTGGCCCAGGGCGTTCCGGGATATTTCTCCTCGACTTCCTTGAAGGCAGCACGGGCCTCGTCTTCGCGTCCTTGGAGTCTCAGACACTGTCCGATGCGTCCCTTTGCCTGCGCTTTGATCCAGGCGCGGTCGGTCGCCGCCGCTATCGCCTTCTCATAAAGTCCGATCGCCTTGGGACAGTCGACTTTGACCGGGACCCTCACGGCCCCGGAGTAGGTCTGGCCGAGGTAAAGGTAGGCGTCGTCGATCCTGGGACCCTGAGGATATTGTCTGATCAGTCGCAGGAGGACTTCCTTTTCTTTTTCGATCAACGCGGAGTCTTGCTTTATTCCCGCGAGCCAGTCGTACTGGACGCCCGCCATCAGCAAGGCGTCGGCGCCTTGCGGCGTCCCGGGATTTTCGTCGGCGGCCTTCAGGAACAGCTCGAGAGCTTGTTCGTATTTTTTTTCCGAGAACAGTCTCTCGCCGCGTTTGAGCGTCGTCTCCAAGCTCGCGCCGCGCGCAGTCAACGCGCAAAGAACCGTCAAGGCCAAGATCACGCCTGAACGAGGGGTTTTCATCATATATCCGCCTCCCGGAAATCCTGCTTGCTTCCCATGATTACTTAGTGCCTAGGATCGAAGATAAGGTTCATTTCGGGCCCAGGTTCAACTGGCGCCGCACGACGCCGACAGACATCGGTCCGGGGATTCTTCCGTGCGATCCGGGCCGCCCCCCGTCTGACGATACATTCGCTTCGCTAAAAAAACGCTTCCGGCAAGCAGGACGGCGCACGAGGCGAACGCCACGGCTCTCGCCAGGCAGTGCGGCGGGATCAGCCGCGGCAGGAAGGGCGCCCGGTGGACGCCTTGAAAACGTTCCCGCTCGATCCGCGCGAGTAATCGGACGGTGAAGCCGGCGGAGACCGGTTCCGCCGGGGGCACCGCCGCCATCACCGAGCGTATGAGATTCTCCTGTCGTCGGCAGTCGGAGCACGATGAGCGGTGCGCGGCGAACTTCTTCCTGCGTGTCGCCGTCAACTCGCCGTCGATCCATGCCAGCAGGTCTTCTTTGAAACTATGATGGGTCATGAGGCGTTCTCCTCGCCCTGCTGAAGACGCGGCAACAGGGCTTTCGTTAGAGCCGCGACGGCGTTGTGGACCCGGGACTTCACGGTTCCTTCCGGGATTTCGAGCACCTTCGAGATATCCTCGTAGCGCAACCCCTCCCAGTGGCTGAGCACTATGACTGCGCGATGGCCGGGAGGAAGTTCATCGACCGCGGCCCGCACCAGCGCGCGTGTTTCTTCAGCCTCAAGCCGGGCGAACGACGTGGGCTCGCCGTCCGGGAGTTCGAGCGAGTCGATCTCCTCCGTGGAGCCGCGCTTGGCGGCGCCGAGCGCGCGCAGCCGGTGCCGGCAAACGTTGCGCGCCAGGCAGTAAAGCCAGGTGCTGAACGACGCATCTCCGCGGAAGGACCGCAAGGAACGGAAGACTTGCATGAACACTTCCTGGGCTTGGTCTTCGGCCTCGCCGGCGCCCAAGATAGATCGGACGAACTGATGGACGTTGTCTTTGTGGGCGTCGACAAGGACGGCGAAGGCCGTCTCGTCGCCCGCGAGGAAACGGGCTACCGCCTCCTTATCGCGATGGGCTCGCGCCTCACGTTCCGTGGGCATTCTTCGGCGTCCCTCCCCTCACGCGACGAATGTTAGAAAATATCATCTTCCCATATGGGTGCCCTTTAGACCATCGGAGGTTCAGCCGCATTCTAGAAGCGTGAAGGAGGGCGCGGAGGTTGCGGGTTCAAGGCCTCCGGTGGTACACTTCCCGCATGAAAATCCTACTGGTCATCATAGTGTCGGGCGCCGGGATATGGTTTCTGATGGCGAGGGCGAAGCGAAACGCCGCCGTCCAGCAAGCGGCGCAGGCCCCGGAACGCTACGTCAACTCCTTGCAGAACGACGTTTCGCGCGCGAAGGCCGCCGAGGAGACCGCCAATAAACTCATCAAGCAGCAGTCGCAAGACGTCCAAAAGGCGGTCGATGCGGCGCAATAGTCGAACCCGCGGACCGAGATGACGCGAGTCGCGTTATGGGCCCTCGCGGCGGTCGGGCTGAGCGGTTGCGCCATGAGTCCGGCGCGAGCTCCGGCGCCT
>CAIQSZ010000057.1 GCA_903874575.1 uncultured Elusimicrobia bacterium | reverse complement strand
CTCCGTCGCGGCCAGGTCGAGAGCCTTGACGAATGGATCGTAGAACTCCTTGACCACGGTCGCCCAGCCGGCCTTGCCCTCGGCGATGGAGTCCAGCTTCTCCTCGACGTCGGCGGTGTAGGTGAGGCTGACGACCTCGGGAAAGTGCTCCTTGAGCTTCTCGGTGACCAGCATGCCCAATTCGGTGGGGATGAGCTTGCGGTCCTTCATGTTGCGGCGGACGTAACCGCGGTCCACGATGGTCTTGATGGTCGGCGCGTAGGTCGACGGACGTCCGATCCCGTGCTTTTCCATCGCCCGGATGAGGCTGGCCTCGTTGTAGTGAGGCGGCGGGCTGGTCCGATGTTCCTCGGGCATCAATTCATTGAGTTGTAGAAGGTCTCCCTCGGCGAGCGACGGTAAACGACTTCCTTCCTCGTCCTCGGACTCCTCGTCCTCCAATTCCCCTTCGGCCTTCGGCGCATCGCGGTGGACGCGCAAAAAGCCCTCGAACTTCAGCGTGCGGCCCGTGCAGTGGAATACGGCGTCGCCGTTGACGGCGTCGGCCGATGCGGTGTCGTACACGGCCTCGACCATCTGCGAGGCGACGAAGCGCTTCCAGATGAGCTCGTAGAGACGGATCTGGTCGGCGTTCAGGAACTTGCGAACCTCGTCCGGGGTGCGCAGGACGCTGGTCGGACGGATGGCCTCGTGAGCCTCCTGCGCGCCGCGAGACTTGGTCTGGTAGATCGGCGGCTCCGCCGGACGGAAGGCCGCGCCGTAGGCCTGTCCGACGAAATCGGCGCATTCGATGGCGGCGGTCTTGGCGATCGAGAACGAATCGGTACGCATATAGGTGATGAGACCGACGGGTTCCTTGCCGCCCAGGTCCACGCCTTCGTAGAGCGATTGAGCGACGCGCATCGTGCGTTCGGCGGCGAACCCCATCTTCTGGGATGCCGCCTGCTGAAGCGTCGAGGTGGAGAACGGAGGCGGCGGCCGGCGGCGGACCTCTTTCTTCTCGACCTTGAGGACCTTGAAGGCGCCGCCTTTGAGGGCGACCGTAATCTTGTCGACGTCCTCGGGCGTGCGCAGCGTGGTCGCCTTGACGCGGTACTGCTCGGAAAAGAGATCGTAGGCGCGGGTGGACTCGACTTTCTCGCCTTTCCAGAGAGAAAGCTTCGCCTCGAAGGGCGGAGGCGTACCCGCCTTTTCAAGTTTCGCGGTCAGCGTCCAGTAGCCTTCGGACTCGAATATCTTGATCTCGCGCTCGCGCTCGGCGAGCAGGCGCACGGCCACCGACTGCACGCGGCCCGCGGACAGGCCGCTCTGTATCTTGGCCCACAGAAGCGGCGAGAGCTTATAGCCGACCAAGCGGTCGATGACGCGCCGTGCCTGCTGGGCATGGACCAAGTTTTCATCGATCGCGCGCGGGTCGGCGATGGCGGCATTGATGGCGCCCGGGGTGATCTCATGAAAGGTGATGCGTTTGACCTGTTCGGCCTTCAACTTCAGCATGTCGACCAGATGCCAGGCGATGGACTCGCCTTCACGGTCATGGTCGGTCGCGAGGTACACGAAAGGGGACTTAGCGACCAACGTCTTGAATTCGGCGAGGATTTTTTTCGCGCGGGGCAGGACGACGTACTGAGGGTCGAAATCGTTCGTCACATCCACGCCGATCTTGCGCACCGGCAGGTCCCGAACATGCCCAAAGGACGAACGTACGATGAAATCGCTTTTAAGGAAACGAGAGATCGTCCGTTCCTTCGCGGGAGACTCGACGACCAGAAGGCAAGGTCCCTTACGGACGGACTTGCCTCCCACGGAGGGCTTCGGCAACTTCTTGACTTGATCTCTTTTGGCCGATTTAGAGTCTTTTCCCACCTTCTCGGTCTTTTTCGTCTTTCCAGAAGTTCTTTTTGGCATAGCGTTGTCCAGGGACGGCGTATACAAGCTCTTTAATTTCCAGTCCGAACATTATAAGGGAAAGGCACCCCATGTCAAGTCCGGTAAGTCGTCCCAGTTCATCTAAGGAAAGAGAATCGCCCTCTAAATGCCCTAGTACCCGTGCCTCTTCCCCGTTGATGGCGGGGGCGGGGGCGGAAGCACGGCACGCCACCGGGCCTACGCCGGCCCCGGGCGGCAGTGCGGCTAGGACGTCGTCCACGGAGGACGCCAGAAGGGCTCCCTCTTTCAAGAGACGGTGAGGAGCCTCGCTCATCACGGAACCGATGGGACCCGGCACGGCTAGAACCTCTCTTCCATATTCAACGGCCTTCTTGGCCGTGGATAGGGAGCCCGAAGTCGCCCGCCCTTCGACCACTAAAGTCGCCCAGGACAGCCCGGCAACGATCCGGTTCCGCCGGGGAAATAGCGCGGGGCTGGGAGGAAGCGAGAGCGGATATTCGCTGAGCACGCAGCCGCCTTCGGCGACGATGCGCCGGAAAAGATCGCGATTATCCGGCGGATACGGTTCGCCGAGACCCGAACCCAGCACGGCCCAAGTAACGCCGCCCGCGTCAAGCGCGGCTTCATGGGCCTCGGCGTCGATTCCGCGCGCCAAGCCGCTGACCACGACGATCCCCTGGCGCGCCATATCCGCCGCGAAGAGTTCCGCCGTCCTGCGCCCGTATTGGGTCGGAGCGCGGGACCCGACGACGGCGACCGGCGGCGCGTCGCTCAGCGGGCCGCACGCGTACAGCGCCAGAGGCGCGTCCGAAGTCAGGCCGAGAAGAGCCGGATAGCCGGGGTCCCCGCGCACAAGCAGCCGCGCGCCCAGCGCGTCCGCCTTGCGCGCCTCCCCTTCGACATCGAAGGCCCGGGCCTCGCGGCGCCAGCGTGCGGCGCGGTCCACGGCGAGTCCCCCGACCCGCGCCCAGTCGCCTTCGCCCGCGCGGGGCAGGCCCTCGGGACCTAATTCTTCGAGCAGGGACGCGGCCTTGGCTGGATCAACGAATGAGATGGAGTTTAAACGCGCGGCCCATGCCGAACGCGCCGACCAGGTCAAGGCGATACCGGAAAGTCCCGGACCCTCATTTGTTGTACAGGAGTTCCTGACGCTTTATCGCGAGCATCCGGCCCGGATGATCCGGGAATTCCGCCAAAAAGCGATCAAGCGTCTCCTTCTCCGTGCGATAATCCCGACTCCCATCGGCGGCCTCGGACAGACGCAAGAGCGCGCGCGCCGTGTACTGCCCCGTCGGATATTCCGTCAGCAGGGTCGTGAATACTTCCTGAGCCTTGGCGTAGTCGTCGCGCTGATAGTAGACCATGCCGACGGAGTAGGCCACGGAGGAAGCCCAAGGCTTCTCCTTATTCTTCTTGGCGTAGCTCAAAGTGTCGTCGAAGTTGAATTTATGGCTCGCATACCACCACGTTCCTCCGACGATAAGGGCGAAAAAAAATAGTTTTTTCATCGTTGTGCCTCCAGGGCCGAGCGCAGACGGTCCAGCGCTCTGTAGTGCAAAGCTTCGGCCAGATGCGAAGGCGCCACCGTTTCGGCGCCGGCGAGGTCGGCGATCGTGCGCGCGACGCGGACGACGCGATCGAGCGCGCGGGCTGAAAGCGCCGTTCTCG